>CALGGP010000179.1 GCA_937915885.1 uncultured Selenomonadales bacterium
GGTGGGCGGGCGGGTCGAAAAACTTTTTTTCCGTTACCCCGTCGCTCGGTTCCTGCAGGGAACATAGGGCGGGATTAATTATTCGAGCGCCGACAAAAATTTTTTCATGCCTTCACGGATCGCCGCGTAATTTTTTATCAGCCCGTCGTGATTTTTTTCGAGCGTTTCAACGTCGCCGTCCTTCGACGCCAACTCCAATATTTTAGCCTCTTCGCTCAAGCCGAGCGCCCCCACTATCAGCGCCGTCGACTTCAACGCGTGCACCACAATCCGATAATTCTTCCAATCCCCGCCGTCAAACGACCGCTGCAGTTCCTCCGACTTGTCGTCGTCAACAAAATCATTCATCATCTCCAGCACAAAATCTTTGCTGTCCATGCACGAGCTCAACGCCGCCGCCAGATCGATCGACGGACATGTCTCACTCAACAATTTTTTCTCCGCCGACGTAAAGCTGTCGTCATCGACCGCCTCTTCGACCGCCTCTTCAACCGTCGGCTTTTCAACCGTCGGCTTTTCAACCGTCGGCTTTTCAACCGTCGGCTCTTCAACCGTCGGCTCCTCAACCGTCGGCTTTTCGACCGTCGGCTCCTCGATCGTCGGTTCTTCGATCGGCTCCTCGATCGTCGGTTCTTCGATCGGCTCCTCGACCGTCGGTTGTTCGACCGTTTCTTTCATCGACGCCGCCTCCTTCGGCAAATATCTTTCGAGCATTGCCTCTAACGCGTCAGTGTCGATCGGTTTTGGGAGAAATCCGTCAAAGCCCGCCTTCATGTACGTCTCCTGCGCCCCGCTGATCGCATTCGCCGTCAATGCGATCACCGCCGTCCGATTGTCTATCAGATGCTCCGCGCGGAGCCGCTTCAACGTCTCCACTCCGTCCGGCTCCGGCATCATGTGATCGAGGAAGATTATATCATACCGTTGCTCCCTCACGCGCTCTAAACATTCAAGCCCGCTCGACACCAACTCCGGCACGATCGCGTTCGCCTTCAACAGCCCGCGCATCACCTTCAAATTCATACTGTTGTCGTCGACCACCATGATCTTCGCGTGCGGCGCCTGCAAATATTTTTTGTCCGAATACGGTTGCGAACGCGGCAGATGATGTTCGCCGTACGTCCCGAGCGGCGCCGCGTCGATGATCTTCTGATCGATCGTAAATTCAAACGTCGAGCCTTCGCCGTAGACGCTCGACACCTTCAGCTCGCTGCCCATCATCACCAACAGCCGCTGCACGATCGATATCCCGAGCCCCGTCCCCTCGATGTTATGATTTTTTTCCTCGTCGAGCCGTTGAAACGATTGAAACAGTTTGTCCATGTCCTCCGCGCGGATTCCGATCCCCGTATCGCGCACCGCCACATGCAATTTCAACGCGTCGGCGTCGATCGATTGCGCGCCGATCGACAGCGTCACCGCCCCTTGCTTCGTGTACTTGACCGCGTTCGTCAGCAGATTGGTGATCACCTGTTTGATCCTCAAATCGTCGCCGTATAAACTTCGCGGCAACGTCGGATCGATCTCCGTCTTAAATTCGAGCCCCTTTTTCTTCGCGCGCTCCGAGATCATGTTGACGAGATCATCAATCATCATCGCCGTATCGTAGCGCACCGGCACGATCCGCATCTTGCCGTCCTCGATCTTTGAAAAGTCGAGTATGCTGTTGATCAACGTCAGCAGCGTATGACCCGCGCTCTGAATGTTGAACGCATACTCCCGAATCGATTGTTCGGCGCTTTCGCGCAGGATCATCTCATTCATTCCGAGCACCGCGTTCAACGGCGTCCTGATCTCGTGCGACATTTGAGCGAGGAATTGAGACTTCGCTTGACCGGCAGCGACCGCCGCATCAGCCGCTGCCCTCAACTGCTGATTGACGGACTGTTGCCAACGGAGCAGACGATCGATCAAAGTTTTGACGGCGACGATGCAGATGATCAGAAACAGCGCGAACGCCACGCCGAGCGTCACGATATTGCCGTAGATGTTCCACCAATTTCCGGCGACGATGACGGTGAATTGCGAGGCGGCATTTTTCTTTGCGAGGCAGGCGAAGGGCATATGATTATAATCGGTGACGCGCACGACTTCGTTTGTCGCGTAGGCGCGCTGATATTCGGTGCCGTTGACGTCGGTCATTCGCGTCGAGGACATCTCGTAATTTTTGTTGGGATGATTGATGATGATCCCGTTGCGGTCGACGAGGAAGGCGTAGCCGTTTCGAGTGTAGCTTTCGCCGAGCACGGCGATCAATCGGTCGATGTAAAAATCGATCGCGAAGATGCCGAGGAATTCTTCATTCTTGCCGTAGACGACTTGAGAGATCGTCACGCAGTAGACGCCGGTCTGATCGTCGTAATACGGCGCCGAAACGCTGAAGCCGTCTTCGGAGCGTTCGGTCTCGATGTACCACGGACGCTGATCGACGCGCCAGCCCGGCGGTCCTTCCCAACCGTTGTTCATAATGACGGTGTGTTCTTTGTAAGGATTCGCCAAGTAGCAGACGGATATCTCGGGATAATTTTTGGCAATGTCGTCGAGCAGTTTGACGGCGGACGCGTAATCGTCCATGACTTCGGGGCGCTCGGCGATCAGATTGGTGAACATGCTCAAGATGCTCCGCTGTTTTTCGATCCAATTCGACAGCTGATGTTCGTAGATGTCGACTTCGCGATTCATCTTGGTATCGCCCCAATTAATGGTCGTGTCGATGCACAGCCCCATGCTCACCGTCATTGCAAAGATCAGCACGAAAATAATTCCGACGCGCGCATATTGACTGGTCTTTGACAGTTCGGCGCCTTGCTTGACTTTCTCGTCGGAGGTGACATCATTTTTTGCGGCGGTGATGGTTGAAAACGACAGCAGATTGTCAATCATATCGGAGAGTTGAAGTGCGGACTCGCGGACTTGAGCGGCGTTTTCGAGCGGATTGCCGACACTCTCGAGCGCTTCGATGTTGGAGAGTCTCAAAATGCGGTTGAGCGGATCGCGCAGTTCTCTCGACATATGCGACAAAAATTCTTCCTTGACGCGGAGCGCCTTTTCGGCTTGAATGCGATTTTTAACGCCGTTGAGATAAAAGACGATGATCGCGACGAGCATGACGAGGCTGATGGCGCCGGTGAAAATCAATTGATTGTAGCTCGCGCGATAGAGAGATTTGTCGTCGACGCTGAGGATCATGAACCAGCCGTTGTTGGTTTTACTGCTGAAGATGGTGTGATCGGCGCCGTCGAGGAAAGCGACAAAGCTGTCGTGATTTTTATTTTTGACGACTTGCTCGAGGACGGGCTCGTACTCGGGGAGTTTGCGGGAAATTTTTTCGCCGACGAGCGACATATCGGAGTAACCGATGATCATACCGTATTTGTTGACGATGAGCGCGGAGCGATCCTTGTCGGAATTCATGCGAAGGATCGATGCCTGCACGTCGGTAAAATTGAAGTCGAGCCCGACGACGGTCTGATGATCGGGCAGTGCCTTCGACATGGTGAAGCACATGACGCCGGAGGCGGCATCGATATAGGGCTCGGTGATGAAAACTTCGTCGGGGTGCTCGATGGCGCCCTTATACCAATTGCGCTCGGGGGCGTGATAATCTTCGGGCATGTCGAAGTCGGGGATGATGGTCCAATCGCGGCTCGCGCCGTAGAGATTAAAGCACGTGCCGTTGGAGAGAACCTTTTGATCCTTTTTGCGTTGGACGATAAAGGCGCGGAGCTCGTCTTGGGTGGCGCCGCCGGCGATCAATTGCGCGACCTCGGAGGCGGTTTGCGTGGTGGCGTCCTCGGCTTTGGAGAGAACCTCTTGAAAATCCGCGCGGATCGATTCGAGTTGCATTTGCCCGATCTGTTCGGTTTGATTGGCAGTCAATTGAAAAACGAGCTTGACGTTTAGCCCGATGACCGTCAAAAACAGCATGGTGATCAGCGCGATGATCAGGAAATCGCCGGATTTGCCCTCGCGCAGTATCTGCCACTCGTCCAAAATTTTTTTCTGCATCGCTGCCTCCATAATTTTTTTGATCGCGCCGCCCACCCGCGGTGTGCGGCGCTTTGCGAACAGCGGGCGCCGTCGGCGGATGGGGATCGCGTCAACGGTCGGGCGTCGCGCTCCAAAATTCGTTGCGAAGGGCGATCGCTGACGACGCGGGGCGGGTGCCGCATCAATGGTTGTGCGCCGCGCTCCGAAATTCGTTGCGAAGGGCGGGCGCTGCCGCCTCAGATTGGGGGCATGTCAACGGTCGGGCGCGCCGCGCTCCGAAATCATTGCGAAAGACGATCGCCGACGACGCGGGGCGGGTGTCGCGTCCACTGTCGGCTTTAAAGAAAAGGAAGGTCGCCGACGGCACGGGTAGGAACCTCGACCTCCATTGGTCGCCGCGCTCGGAGGGTGGGAGTGCCGGCGGCGCCCTTTAAAAATCATTCGGCAGCGCACACATAAAACACTCGGAATAAAAATTTTTGGAGGCGATAATCGATGGATATCGGAATGATCGGACTGGCAGTCATGGGACGGAGCCTCGCGCTTAACATGGCTGATCACGGCTTCAAAGTTGCCGCTTGGAATTACACGCCCGACCTCACCGAAAAATTTGCGGCGGAACATCCTCACTCCAACGTAAAAACTTTTTTCGAGCTCGGCGACTTCGTTCAATCGCTCGACCGTCCGCGCAAAATCATGCTGATGATCATGGCGGGCGCCCCCGTCGATTCCATGCTCGACAGTTTGCTCCCGTTGCTCGACGCGGGCGATATCGTTTTCGACGGCGGCAATTCCTATTTCGAGGATACGATCCGTCGGCACGATCGCGCCAAGGCGGCGGGCATAAAATATTTCGGCGTGGGCATCAGCGGCGGCGAGTCGGGCGCGCGCTTCGGTCCGTGCATCATGCCCGGCGGCGATCCGAATGCTTACGAGAGCGTCCGACCCATTTTCGAGGCGATTGCCGCCAAAGCCGACGGCGCACCGTGCTGTACATATATCGGCTCGGACGGCGCCGGGCATTACGTCAAAATGGTGCACAACGGCATCGAGTACGCCGATATGCAGCTGATTGCCGAGAGTTATCTGCTGTTGAAGGATGTCGGCGGGCTCGACAATCGCGCGATCGGTGAGACTTTCGGTCGATGGAACGACGGCGATCTCGAAAGTTTTCTGATCAAGATCACGTCGGATATTTTTTTCGAGAATGATCCCGAAGGCGAAGGGCAATTGATTGATGTGATCGTCGACAGCGCGGGGCAAAAGGGGACGGGGCGTTGGACGAGCATAGAGGCGTTGCGTCGCGGAGTGAACACGTCGATAATGACGGCGGCGTGCAACGCTCGAGTGATGTCCAACCTTATTGATGCCCGCCTGCAGTTTAATTCTTTTCAGATCGGAAGAGCACACGTCTGAACTCCAGTCAC
>CALGGP010000180.1 GCA_937915885.1 uncultured Selenomonadales bacterium
GGGTGGGCACGCCAGCCTCTGTTGGGCGCCGACATCGACGGGTGGGAGCGGCGGCGGCGCCCTTAGATCGTCGCCCCAATCGTTGGGCGGGATAAATATTTTTTGAGTCGTCGGCAGAAATGTCGGCGGCTTTTTTGAAGGAGTGATCACATGCAGAAGTGGAGCCCGAATGAATTGCCGCCGAAATTGAGCGATGCGATCATCAAAGTCTGCGGCAAATTTTCTCTATCCGACAAAAACGCCGGCGCCAATAAAATTTTGCACGTGCGCGAGCTCGACGAGCGCGAGACGTCGATCGTAAAATCCAATCAGATGGTGCAGACGCTTTATAAATTCACCGGCACGATCAATTTTTTCAAATTCAATCGAGCCGTCGACATGACGGTCGCGCGCAATGAAATTATGCGCTCGAATTACATCATCGACGGCGACGACGCCTTTGCGGTCATTTTCAACGGTCGAGACAAACTGCCCGAGATCGTCTGTCAAAACGTTCAAAAGCTCGGCGAAAGTGAGATCGTCGAGTCGCTTCAACGGTTGATGGACGCCGATAAACGCCGCGCCTTCGATCTCAAAAAAAATATTCCGCTCCGCATGACGATCCTGCACACCGCGCCGACGGAATATCTGATCCTGATCACCATGTCGCAGTTGCTCAACGAAAAATTTTCCATCGGGCGTTTCCTCAACGAGGCGCTCGAGATCGAGCAACCGTCCGTCGACGAAACCAAATCCGCGCACGACTCCGATCGTCTTCTTGCCAAGCCGCAGATCGAGGCGTCAATCCGCGAGTACTGGGCAAAAATTTTAACCGAACTGCCGATCGATCAGCAGTTGCCGTACTACAAACCGTCGCCCGCGCTCGAGTTGCCGTGCGTCTATCGTGCGGTGGTGTCGTATGACATCGCGTCCGAAATTCGGCGGCGCGCGCAATCCAATCGGCTGATGCTGATCTCGATCCTGCAAACGGCTTGGGGGCTGATGATTCAAAATTTCAATCGCTCGACGGACGCGGCGTATTGTTCGTTGATGCCGTCGCGCGATCGGTCGATGGCGTTCAGCACGATCCCGATCCGTCTCAAAGCCGACGACGACGTGACGATCGCTCAGCTCGTCAACGCGCAGTTTCAACAGCTGCTGGTGTCGCAACCTTACAGCCGCTTCGATTGGTCGGCGCTTGAGGAATTGCCGGGCACTTCGACGGTGTTCAATCATTTTTTGAGCTTCGTCGACTTCGCACCCGATAAAAAAAATTTGTCGACGTCGGATTCGGAGAAAAAACTTCGGCTCGTCACGCAAAAATTTTGGAACGCGACGGATTCTCGGCTCGGCGTGCATTTTTACGACGACGAGGACATTTCGATTGTGCTCAAGTACGACGAAAGTTGGCTGGCGTTCAATGAGGCGATGCTGTTGATGCGGCAATATCTGTCGACGCTGAGCAATATGATGGCGGATTGGGCGTTGCCGACGGCGAAGTTCCAAGAGCGGCTGTCGACGCAATTCGGCCTGCAGGCGGGCGAGGCGCCGGTCGAAACCGAGCGGTCGAAGATGCAGGACATCATCTCGAAAATCGGATTGTTGCGCGGGCTCAAGGAAGGGACGCTTAAATATTTCTTTAAGGTGTCGCGGCTTGACACGCGGTTTGAAGGTGATAGAATTTCGGATGAGGAGATGTCGGATGCGTTCATCGTGGTGACGGACGGAATGATCGCGCGCAACATCGACACGGGCGACGGCTGGTTTAACATGCTCGACATGGTAGTTGAGGGGCTGCCGCTGAACGAGGTCGTGTTGCTCGACGAGCGGCGTTGTAAATTGTCGGCGGAAGTGGTGAGCGAGAGTGCGACGCTGTTGATCGTTTCGCTCGACGAGATGAAAAAGATATTGAATCAGACGCCGCGGCTGTGGCAAAATATAGCGCAGCACGCGTTGAGCGCAATGGAGAATTATCAAAGCATTTGGGTGCAAGCATAATTTAATGAGGGGCGCCGCCGACGCTCCCGCCCCCCGAAGTCGGCGCCTAACAGAGGTCGAGGTTCCCACCCGCGTCGTCGGCGCCCGACCTTTTGTCGGAGGCGCTCCGAACGTCGAAGGGCGGCGGCTCTTTGCGGCAGCGGCAATGACGGCGGCAGCGGCGCCCACGATCGAAAGGCGGCAGCACTTTTCGGCAGCGGCAATGCTCGCGTCGACGGCGCCCCCACGATCGAAAGGCGGCGACCCTTTACGGCAGCGGCAATGTTCCGCGTCGTCGGCGACCCACGATCGAAGGACGGCGACCCTTTACGGCAGCGGCAATGTTCCGCGTCGACGGCGACCCACGATCGAAAGGCGGCGACCCTTTACGGCAGCGACAATGCCCGCGTCGGCGGCGCACCACGATCGAAGGGCGGCAGCACTTTACGGCATCGGCAATGCTCGCGTCGACGGCGCCCCGAACGTCGAAGGGCGACAGCTCTTTACGGCTTCGACAATCCCCGCGTCGGCGACGCTCCCATGATCGAAGGGCTACAGCTCTTCACCGCAGCGGCAAAGCCCGCGTCGGCGGCGCACCCACGATCGAAGGGCGGCGACCTTTTACGGCAGCGGCAATGTTCCGCGTCGACGGCGACCCACGATCGAAAGGCGGCG
>CALGGP010000181.1 GCA_937915885.1 uncultured Selenomonadales bacterium
GAGTGAGTGATACGCTCCGATGCACGGCGGGAAAAATAGTAGACGTGATGACGGTCGGCGACGATGCGATTGTAAGTTTGAAGGGTACAAGATATTCTGGGACGGTGATGCTCGAGGGCGCAGGCGATTATAATTTCGATTGGAGCGCGTCCGTGTTGAAGGTGCCGGAGGATTATTGGTTCCTTGCGCCGGAGGCGACGCTCAACGAGTTATCGCCTCTGATGAGTGAGTATGTTCCGCTTGATCCGCTCGATCAATTGGCGCTCGACGAGCCGTTGTTGCCGACGCTGCTCGACACTTCCGCGCGGAGCGATCCGACGTTGGCATCGACCACGATTCGGCACCGAACGATTTGACGGACGAAAAAATTTTTTGAGAGGCGACGACTCTGCTGATGAGTTGTTGCCTCTCTTTTATTAGAAACAGATTAAAAATGATGCGGCGCTGTTGACTTTCGTTTAACGTGACAGCTATAATTTCAATACAATATATTTCAATCGACACTACCGGCGAAGGAGGAATTATCATGGCTGTAACAAATCGAAACAACGCATACACACTCGTCAGCGGCTCGAGCGGCGCCGATGAGATCACCAACATCGATTCGCAGTATGTAACGATCGATGCGGGAGCCGGAAATGATACGATCAACAATAAGGGTGACGCCGGTGCCTCGCATGCGGTGATCAAGGCGGGCACGGGCAATGACTCGATTCGCAACACCGGACATTGGGCGGTGATCGATGCGGGCGCGGGCGACGACACGCTCATTCAGCCCTTCGGAGATTACGCGACGATCACAGGCGGGACGGGCAATGATTACATTAGTTTGTACGGAGGCTCATGGGTCAACTATAAGACGTTCAATTATGCGTCGGGCGACGGCAACGATACGATCGTCGGCTTTAAAATCTCCGATACGATCAAGATCACGGACGGCTCGTATTACAACACTCAACAGTCGGGTTCGGACACGATCATTTGGATCGGTAGCGGGTCGATCAAACTGCAAAATTATTCTTCGACCGTCAACATCGTCGGAGGCACGTATCGAGAAGGCGGAGTGACGATCAGCAATTCAACGTCGAACACCGTCATCAGCGGCACAAGTCTCAATGATTATATTATAAACAGCGCCTCGAATGTGACGATCAATGCGGAGGCAGGCAACGATTCAATCTCCAACAACGCCTCTTATACGAGACTCAACGTCGGCGACGGCAATAATTATGTTGTCAATGACGGCTCGTTGTCGGCAATCAATGCGGGAACCGGCAACGATTATATTGTCCACATCGGAACCTCAGTTACGATTAATTCCGGCGCCGGTAACGATTCGATCTGCAACTTGGGAGCGAATGTGACGATCGACGCCGGCGCGGGCGATGACTTTATCCTCAATGCGGGCGCCGACAACGATTCCACTTACAACGCAGGCAAGAATGTGACGATCAACGCGGGCGACGGCAATGATTCAATCGATAACCGCGGCAAGAATGTGACGATCGATGCGGGCGCGGGCAATGATTTCATCAGCCTCGACAGCTCCGCCAGCCTCAACGTGATCCAATACGCTTCGGGCGACGGCAACGACACCATCTCCGGACTCAAATCGAGCGACACGATCCGAATTGTCGACGGAGCAAATTATTCGACCGTCAAGAACGGCGACGACGTGATTATTTCGCTCAACGGCGGCTCGATGCTTCTCAAAAATTATTCTTCGCCCGTCAATATCGTCGGAGGCAACTACAATGAGGTCGGAATATCTGTTACAAACACTCAATCCTACAAATTCATTTCCGGCACCGATGGCGATGATTATATCGTCAGTAGTACCGACGACGAATCAGATCCTTTCTACGAAGTCACACTCGATGCGGGCGACGGCAACGACACCATTTATGATATGGGTGTCAGAAGTTACATTGATGCAGGAGCAGGAAATGATTCCGTTTATGTCTACGGCAGCATTCATTTCGATACAAGACAAGCAACCGTCCTCGGCGGTGAGGGCGATGATACCATTGAAAACATCAACCCTTACTCGTCGATAAACGGCGACGGCGGAGCAGATGTGATCACTAATGACGCCAACGGCTCAACCGTCGACGGAGGCAATGATGATGATAAAATTTACAATTACGCATCTTTCGCATCGCTCAATGGCGGTGAAGGTAATGATTACATCCTTACTTCAGCAATCGACTACAGTGGGCGGACGGTGACGGTCAATGGCGGCAAAGGCAATGATACGCTCGTCAGCAGATTCAATGTCGATATTGACATATTCGATTATTACGAAGGCGACGGCAATATTTTCCAATATGCCTCGGGCGATGGCTATGATACGATTCTTGGTCTTGGCAACTACGACACGATCAAAATCACGGACGGCTCGTCGTACTCGACTGTTAAGAGCGGCGATGACGTGATCGTTTCACTCAGCGGCGGCTCTATGCTTCTCAAAAATTATTCCTCGACGATCAATATTGTCGGAGGCAAAGAGGTCGGAGTGACGCTCAACAACTCGACGAGTTATGCGAACGTCATCGGCACATCGAAGAGCGATTCGATTTACAACACTCAGGCGCGAGACGTGACAATCGATGTCGGCGACGGAAATAATTCGGTTTATAACTATTACGGCGCGGCGGTTTCGATCAACGGCGGCAACGGTAACGATACCGTCTACAACTCGGGCGGCAGCAGCACAATAATCGGCGGCGCAGGCAATGATACCGTGACAAATTACGGCGCTCGCACAAAAATTAATGTGGGCGCAGGCGACGATGTTGTTGTCAATCATTCGTCGGAGGTGTCGATGACGGGCGGCGCGGGCAATGATACTCTCAACGTCCACAGTCAATCGAATACGATCAATGGCGGGCGCGGCAATGATGTGATCAACAAGTCCGAAGGCAACAATGTGATCGAATACGCCTCGGGCGACGGCGACGACTCCATCTCCGGATTTATGTCGAGCGATACGATCAAAATCACGGACGGGTCGTCGTACTCGACCGTCAAGAGCGGCGACGACGTGATCATTTCTCTCGACGGCGGCTCGATGCTTCTCAAAAATTATTTCTCGACATTGAACATCGACGGCGGCAATTACCAAGAGATTGTCACGACGATCAATAATTCGACCTCAAATATTTTGATCAGCGGCACCGACGGCACCGACTCTATCATAAACTCCGGCTCCAACGTGACGATAAACGCCGACGCGGGCAATGATATGATCTCACTCAACGGCGGCTCCGCGCGGATCGAATACGGCTCCGGCGATGGCGACGACACCGTTTATGGTTATTCTTCCGCAGATACGATTTTCGTCACTGACAACGCCACCTTCTCGACCCAACGCTCCGGCTCGGATGTGATCGCTTACATTGGCACCGGCTCCCTCCGTCTGGTCAATGCTTACGGAAAAACCATCAACATTACCGACGGCACCGAGCCCGCAATCAATACAATCCATAACGCGCTCGACAACGTCAAGGTCGAAGGCACTGACGAAGACGATTACATCATCAACGACGGCGAACACGTCACCATCCAAGCCGGAATCGGCGACGACTCCATCACCGGCTCCGACGCTTACGGCGAGATTTTCATGTTCTCGAGCGCCGACGGCAACGACACCATCTCCAACTTCGGGCTCAACGATTCGATCAGAATTTCCAACGGCTCAATCCAAAATTCCCTCGCTGTCGACAACAATCTCGTCGTCACCGTCAAGGGCGCCAAATACTCCGGCACGCTCACGCTGGAAAATATTGCCGCCGATCAAATTTCCGTCAATGGCAGCATCTTGACGTTCCTCGGCACCGGTGAGGACATCATCAATCACAAAAGTGATGTCACGATCGCCGGCACCGATTACGACGATTATATTCTCAACGACGGCTCGCGCGTGACGGTCGAGGCGCTCGGCGGCAATGATATCATCGAAAACGACGGCAGCTCGGAACTGTTCATCTTCAGCGCTGACGACGGCACGGACACCATCACCAACTTCGGCGCCGACGACTCGATCAAAATCAAGGTGGGAGCAATAAAATCTCTCGAGCGGAGTGGCAATGATTATCTGATCACCGTCGAGGACGGCAACGCTCAAGGTTCTATCCTCCTTCAAAACACTGCCGATTACGAGTTCGTCACGAGCGCCGACAACAAACTCCTCACCGTCCAACACATAAACTACATCGTTAATCGCACCGACAACATCAAAGTCACCGGCACCTCCAACGTCGATCACATCACCAATTACGGCGCGGGCGTGTCGATCGATCCTGGCGCGGGAGATGATACGCTCGTCGGCTCCGATAACGCCGAACTCTATTTGTTCTCGAGCGCATCGGGCAATAATGTGATCACCAACTTCGGCAAGAACGATACGATCCGAATGACAAGCGGCAAGACCATTACTCCCGCCACCGTTGGCAACGATGTGATCGTCACTCTCAAGGGGACGGCGTTCACCGGAGTTGAGACGTTGTTCGGCGCGGCGTCGCTCGATTGCAAAACCGTTAAGCAAAACGGTTTGTGGCACCTCTACGTCGACGATATCAATCGGATCGTCAATACTACTAACAACGTTCAGGTTCTTGGCACGGAAGGTAAAGATTGGCTCGAAAACCACGGCTCGGGCGTGACGATCAATCCCGGCACAGGCGATGATACCATCGAAGGCTCCGACGCCTACGGTGAGCTCTTCCTTCTCTCGAGCGCGGACGGCAATAACGTCATCACCAACTTCGGAGCAAACGATTCGATCTACATGACGGCGGGGAAATCCATGACGTTTGCAACTGTCGGCAGTGATGTGGTCGTCACGCTCAAGGGCAATGTCGCGACTGGAGTCGAGACGCTAAAGAGCGCGGCAGGGTTGAACTTCGTCAACAGCGGCAAATATCTCATCGTCAATTCCGGCGTCACGCTCAACAACTCCGAGTCAAAAATTAAATTCGTCGGCACCGACAAAGCCGAGTACATGATCAACAGCGGTTCGAGTGTGACGATCGATGGCAAGGGCGGTGGAGATACGATCGAGGGCTCGAACTTCGGTGATTTGTTCCAAATGAACTCGGGATATGGCAACAACGTCATCGTCAATTTCGGCGAGAACGATACAATTCAAATGACGGGCGGCAAAAACATGACGTGGTCAACCATCGGCAAAGATGTGATCGTCACGCTCAAGGGCAATGCCTTCACCGGCACCGTCACGCTCAAAGACGGCGCTTATGCCGACGACGGCACTCCAAATAATTTCGTCAAGAGCGGCAACGGAAAATTTTTGTACATCGACAACGGCGCCACGACTCTTGAGCATTATACGGACGACGATAAATTCACTGGCACGTCGAAAGCGGAGTGGCTAATCAATTACGGTGAGCGCGTCACCATCGAGGCGAAGGAAGGTAACGACACCATTGAATGCTCGAAAACTACGGCGAGTTGATCAATCTTTCGAGCGGCGAGGGCAATAACGTGATCCTCAACTTCGGCTCGAACGATTCACTTTACATGACGGCGGGCAAAAAATTATATTTCGATACGGTTGGCGCTGATGTGGTCGTCACGCTCAAGGGCAATGCGTTCACCGGAGTCGAGACGCTCAAGGGCGCGGCGGGGCTCAACTTCGTCAACAGCGGCAGATTCCTCACCGTCGAGGCGGAGCCTGATCCGATTTTCAATGGCACCGATAACGTCAAAGTCAACGGCACTGACGGAAATGATTACATCATCAATGTCGGGCAGGGCGTGTCGATAGCCGCTGGCACCGGTAATGATACCATCGAAGGCAGCGATGGCTACGGCGAGATGTTTATCGTCTCGAGCGCCGACGGGCATGATACCATCACCAATTTCGGAGCAAACGATTCAATTTACATGACGGCGGGTAAAGAAATGAAGTGGTCGACGGTCGGCAACGACGTGATCGTCACGGTTAAGGGAAATGCCTTCACCGGCACGATGACGTTGAAAGATGCCGCCACCTACGATTTCATCACGAGCAGCAACAAAAAATATTTGGTCGTCGACAACGGGATCAATTACATCACCAACGGCAAGGATAAAGTCAAAGTCACCGGCACGGATGGCGCCGATTGGATCGAAAATGCGGGTGAACATGTGACGCTCGAGAGTAAAGGCGGCAATGATACGATAGTCGGCTCGACATTCGAGGAGCTATTCATGTTCGGCGCGGCGGACGGCAATAATTTGGTGATGAACTTCGGCGAGGACGACACGCTCAAAATTTCTTCGGGATCGTTCGATCGGATCGACAAGGAGGGCAAGGATGCGATCGTTTGTCTCAAGAACGGAAATAATCTGAGCTATATCACGCTCGAGGGCGCAGGTGCTTACGACTTCGCTCAAACGAATAACGTCCTCACCGTCAAACACGTCAACAGGATCACCAATCGTTTGGATAATCGAAAGATTGTCGGCACGACCGGCACCGATCGGATCATCAATTACGGTGAACACGTGACGATTCAAGTCGGCACCGGCGACGACACCATCACCGGCTCGAGCACGTATGGAGAGCTGTATCAAATTTCGAGTTCGGACGGCAATAACATCATCACCAACTTCGGGCTCAACGACACCCTTCAGATGACGGCGGGTAAAACCATGACATTTAAAACCGTCGGCGACGATGTGATCGTCACGCTCAAGGGGACGGCGTTCACCGGAGTTGAGACGCTCAAAGGTGCGGCATCACTCCCCTTGAAGACCGTCAAGAAAAATAATCTGTGGCATTTGATCGCCGATGGCATCACGACGGTTGCCAACAGCAAAAATAATGTGGTCGTCACGACGCCCGGCGGTCGCGATTATGTCGTCAACACCGGCTCGGGTGTCACGATCCAAGGCTCGACGGGCGATGACACCATCGAAGGTTCCGACGCGTTCGGAGAGATGTTCAATTGGAGCAGCGCTTATGGCAACGACGTAATTCTCAATTTCCACTCGAACGATACGCTTTACATGTCGAGCGGCAAATCCATGGATTGGTCGACCGTCGGCGATGATGTGATCGTGACGCTTAAGGGCAATGTTGCGACCGGGACGGTGACGTTGAAAGATGCGGCGGGGCTCAACTTCAAAAAATCCGGCAGATATTTGACGGCGGCGGGCGTGAGCACCATCGTCAACTACTCGAACAATACGAAGGTCGTCGGCACGGCAGGCAATGATTACATCGTCAACACTGCTAACGGCGTTTCGATTCAGACCGGCACGGGCGATGATACGGTCGAGGGCTCGAATTTCGCGGAGACGTTCCTGTTCTCGAGTGCGGAAGGAAATAATTTGATCACGAATTTCGGAATGAACGACACTCTTCAAATGACGGCGGGCAAGACTTTGACGGGAGCGGTCGTCGGCAATGACTACGTCGTCACGCTCAAGGGCAAGAGTTATACAGGGACGGTGACGCTGCAAGGCGCGGGCGGCTACAACTTCAAAACTACAAGCTCGAATGCGTTGTACGTCGACGTGGCGAATAAAATTTTCAACGCTGACGACGAAGTGAAAGTCATCGGCACGAGTGGCGCCGATTACATTACGAACATCGGGCAAAACGTCACCGTCGAAGCGAAGGGCGGCAACGACACGATAGAGAGTTCGGATTTTTACGGCGAGCTGTTCAAATTTGGCAGTGCGGAAGGCAATAATGTGATCCTCAACTTCGGCGCGAATGATACACTTCAAATGACGAGCGGGACTTTGATGTCGGGAGCGGCTGTCGGCGATGACTACGTCGTTACGCTCAAGGGCAAGAGTTACAGCGGGACTGTGACGTTGAAAGACGTTGGCGATGAATCGTTCCGAGTGAGTAGCGATGGAAAATTTTTGCGCATGAAATCTTCGGGCTCGAATAATGAGACGAATGCGATGATGCCTCCGACGGAAGATGATTATTGGTTCGAGAATGAAACGAGCGAAGTATCGCCGTTGGACGAGATTCTGTCGACGGAGGCGGCGCTTGATCTTTCAACAGAAATTCTTCCGACCACCCGCACTTGGCAGTTAGTGACTGCCGACGGCTCCGCGCGGAGCAGAAAAAAATTTTTTTGACGAGACATCGGCGCGGAGGAATGGGCGCGTGTTTTTTCGATGAAAATCTCACAGAGCAATTGACTTTGATTTAACGTTAATAGTATAATGCGATAATATGATAGTGTTCGCTTTGTTTTTGTTTCATCGCGGGAGGTGGACGTCATGGATATTTTGAAAGGCGACTCGAGGACGCTCGCCTTCGAGCTTCAGCGCTTTGCGACGCTCAATAATGACACGAATAATAAAATCCTCAACGGAACCTCCGATGCAGACAAAATTTATAGTTACGGCTCGCTCGTGACGATCAACGCGGGCGACGGTAATGATGAACTCGTTGATAATGGTTCGTTGACGGCGATCGATGCCGGAGCAGGAAACGACACGATCTATAACTGTGGTGGGAAAAATACAATCAATGCGGGATCCGGTAACGACTCGGTTGGCAACTTTTTTCAGGCGGGCAGTGCCGTTGATTACTTGCTGACGATAATCGATCTTGGCGAGGGAAATGATTCGGTTTCAAATTACAATCGAAATGTGTTGATTGATGCCGACGACGGCAATGATTATATATTCAACGGCAATAGCCTTGGACTATCATCACCCTATGGCTATATCCAAGGTTCTTTGACGACGATCCGCGCGGGCGCCGGTAATGATACCATCAAAAATTACGGTATCGACGTCACCATTGACGGAGGTAAGGGCAATGATCGTATCACTCTCAGCGGGTCAAGGCAATTGATTCAATACGCCGCAGGCGACGGATATGATACAATTATCGGATTCAGCGATAACGACACAATCAATATCACCGACGGCTCGGAATACGGAACCATTCAAAGCGGCAATGATATCACCGTTTACCTCGACGAGGGCTCTGTATTGCTAAAAAATGCTGTCGGTAAAGCGGTGAATATTGTCGGCGGATCTTTCGTTGTCGGATATAAATTGATGCTCAATGCGAGCGACGGCAACGACACCATCAATAACAGCAAAGCGAATATGACGATCAACGCGGGCGTCGGCGACGATTCGATCAAAAATATCGGTGCTTCCGCGAGCATCAGCGGAGGCACGGGCAATGATTATATATTCAATGCAGGATATGTTTTACGTAGTTCCAAAAATTCTGTGCCTGCGACTTATGACGGCTTGACGACGATTGATACCGGCTCGGGCACAACTATTATCGGAGGTGTGATCGACAACGCCGAAGACGATGATAACGTCATTGACTTTGACGACCTCCCTACGATTGATGACGTCATCGAAATTGGTAACAGCAGATTTTTACCAATATACGAAGGCAGCGCCGATCGATTCAGAGATGATCTTATTAATTCGGGAGCGTCTGTGGGAATCAAGGTAATTTGACGACGATTGAGGGCGGCGACGGCGATGATACCATCAAAAACACCGGAGCCAACGTCACCATTACCGGCGGCAGAGGCAATGATTACATCAATCTCTCAGGTTCCAATCAATTAGTCCGATATGCGGCGGGCGACAGTGATGATATCGTTGAAGGTCTAGGCTCGACCGACACGATTAACATTGCCGACGGTTCGGATTACGGCATCATTCAAAGCGGCAAAGATATTATTGTTTATGTCGACGCGGGCTCGATGCGGTTGAAAGACGTAGTCGGCAAGACTGTGAAGATTATCGGAGGTTCGCTCGTCGATTATCGGCGCTTTACCAACACTGCGGACAACACTTCAATACTCGGGTTGAGCGGCGATGATACAATAAATAACCTGGGCAATAACGTTTTTATTCAAACGGGTAAAGGCAATGATTCAATTCTAAACAAAGGGTCAAATGTTACGATTGATGCAGGGGAGGGCGATGATATCATGGATAATTTCGACGACAACATTCTGGTTAAGGGCGGTACCGGAGAGGATTCAATCCGAAATTACGGAACCAATGTTACGATCGATGCGAGCGAGGGCAACGATACTGTTCGTAATAACGGCTCGCAATCAATCGTCGACGGTGGCGTGGGAACCGATTACATAGTCAACAGTTTTGCTACATTGGATCTAGCTGACGGCACTAAAAAGCCGGTGAGTGGTTCCCACTCCACAATCAACGGCGGAGCAGGCAGTGATACAATCCGTAATAATGTCGGGCACTCCGTGATTGACGGCGGCGACGACAACGATCTGATCAATAACTACGGATCGTATTCAAAGGTGCTCGGAGGTGCGGGCGCCGATATTATCCTCAACACCGTCGGCGCGGTAAGCGGCAATGCGGTTTCGGGAGATCATTCAACTGTCGACGGCGGCGCCGGTGATGATTACATCGAGAACAACGTCTCCGACGTAAGCATCAACGCCGGAGCGGGGCAAAACACCGTTGAAAATTACTCCGGCGGAACAAATTCAACCGTTGTCGGCGGCACTAATGTCGACTACATTAAAAATTACGCCGAGGAAGTTACCATTCAAGCGGGCGACGGAAATGATTCCGTCTACAACGAGGGCGCAAAGGTTCTCATCGAAGGCGGCGCTGCCAATGACACCGTCACCAACGCCCACGGCGGGACGAACGTCACCATCAACGCGGGCGAAGGTGAGGACGCCGTCGACAATTACGCCGACAACGTCACCATCGACGGCGGCGACGGCTATAACCAACTTATCAACTCGGGCGTCAATTCTTCCGTCAAGGGTGGCGCCGATAAAGATTTTATCAGGAACTACGGAAATTATTCGACCGTCGATGCGGGTGACGGCAACAATGTGATCTTCGACGGCTCGACGACCGTCAACGCCGGTCAAGGCACCGCTCGAGGCAGATATTCATTCATCAAGAGCGGCTCGGGCGCCGATTCCATTCTCACCGATGCCGATCACATCACAATCGACAGCGGTGCGGGCAATGATACCGTCGAAGTCAAAAAGGGCGCCTTCGATTTCAGCACTGATTACAATTCCATCAGCGCGGGCGACGGCAACGACCGCATCAACGTCATCAACGGCAACCATACGACGATAAACGGCGGCGCGGGCGATGATACAATTTCCCTCGGCAGCGGCGTCTCCGTCATCGAATACTCGAGCGGTGGCGGCAATGATATCATCTACGGTATTAACAGCTCGAGCACTCTAAAATTGAACGGCGTCGCTTACGGCGGTCAGACGATCGGCAGCGGCTCCGCCTCCGTCGATGTGATCTTGACCGTCGGATCGAATAAAGTCACTCTGAAAAAGGCGGCGGGCAAATCGCTCAATCTCATTGATACCGACGGCATTCAAAGGACGCTCCTGCTCGGTCCGCAAACCCTCTATAGCTCGCAGGATGGCGAAAGTCTCACCGGCACTCAATTCGGCGATTCTGTCACCGTAAGCAATAACACCGTAAAAGTCGGCGCGGCTCTCGGCGACGATCGGATCAAAATCGACAAGGGCAATGCGATCTCGGTCGACGGCGGAGCGGGCGATGACAGCATCGTCAACGACGGCGGCTCGAATCGAATAACACTCTCAACGGGG
>CALGGP010000182.1 GCA_937915885.1 uncultured Selenomonadales bacterium
CGATGGGCATGTAGAATATTCCTGCTTCCTTGCACTGCTGCATGGCCTTAGCCGTCGCTTGACGCGTACCACCGGACTTGAATATGATCTGGTCCACGCAGCCCACCTTCTGGGCAACCTCCATGACCTGGTCGAAATAGTTCCAGCCATGGTCTACGTTGACGAGGATCCTGTCCTTGCAGACCATAAGGGCTTCCTCCAGCGTAGGCACCCTAAGAGAATCCGTCGCCACTCCGTGAGCCCGCTTGAGTTTCAATTTCTTGAGTGAATCGAGAGTGAAAGAAGAAACGGGGCCCTTCCCGTTGGTCATCCTGTTCACGGTGGCGTCATGGCTGAGCACGAGCACACTGTCAGCAGTCATGGCGACATCGAGTTCCATGATGTCGACACCCATCCTGATGATTGATTCGATGGCAGGGATGGAGTTCTCTGGATAATTGCGCCAGTCTCCCCTGTGGGAAGCGACGAGGACCTTCCTGGAAGAAGGGTCCTTAAGGATCGCCATGGATCTGGCGGGATCGATGGGCTTCACTTTGTGGCCGCAGCAGGCCATACAGATCGCGGCCGTGAAGACGAAAAGCGTTGGCCCCTTCGACGATGTGCCGGCCGATATGGTTCTGATCACGGGCGTCAGCCGCTTTGCATAGCGCACAGGTTCAGAGACCGCATAAAAAAGACTCCGCGCGGAGCCTTTCTTTTTTTATCGAAAATATTTTTATGAGCCGAGGCTCAGTCGTCCTCGTTAGAATCCGTTTCGCCGCTGATCACTTTGATCGCCTCGTGGAACGCTTCCTCATTGCGCGCGCCGTGAATCGACAGCACCAAACTTTTGCCCTTCGTGATCCCAAGGTTCGCCAGCGACAATATACTCATCGTCGAGCCGCTTTTTTTACCGGAGACCAATCTGATCAGGCAGCCCGTCTCGTCCGCGATGCGCACCAGATGCGAGCACTCCCTCAAGCCCAGCACGCCGTTTGCCACCAGGATGAACGACACCACCGCGCCGAACTTCGACACATCATCGTCGTAACCGTCGAATTTCGAGAAGTCCACGATGTTGTCCGCAACGCGCGCCTCGTATTCGCCCTCATAACCTTTATTTTCAATTGCTTTGTATGCGAGTGTCATTTTGAATTTCTCCTCTCCGCTTGACCTTACTGCGTTTCTGCTTCGACTGCCGACTTCCCTGTCGACGGTTGAATTGTATCACGCCGACGTTCGATTGCGCAACAGGCATTCATTATTGTTTCAGTCGAAATTCAATCCGATTTGCCCCCAATTTTTTTTTGCTTGTTTTAACCGCCGTAAAATAGTACAATCTTGTCGACACGAGAGGAGGTTCGCTTTGAGCAAAATTTTTTCCGCGTTCATCGCTCTTTTGATCGTCGGCGCGCTCAACATTTGCTCCGCCGAGGATTTTCAGTTCGTCGACGCCTACGAAAACACCGGCTATTACGTCGACATGGACTCCGTCGAGAATGAAGGGCGCTCGACGATTTTTGCCCGCGTCGCCATCGTCAAGGCGACTACCAATCGCATGTTCGTCTATGACATTCGATTCAATCACCTCGAGCGCACCTATCAAGTCATCGCGTCTAAGACGATCGAATACGATTCAAAAAATATTCTCGAGACCAATAACACTCCGCGCGACGCACGCGCTTATGCCTCCGGCTCCGAGATGTCCGAGCTGATCGAGTTCATTTTATATGGCGGTGATCTCTCTTGATCGATAAAAAATTTTTTCTTCCGCTTCTTCTCTCGTTGGTTTTGTTGCCGTCGACCGTCGGCGCCGAATATCGTGCCCACTCCGACACAGGCACCGAAGTTTTTGATTACATCGAGAACCGTCGGCGCGAGGAGCGCGACAAACGCTTGACGCCCGAACAAACGAAATTGCTCGAGGACGTGGAGCTTGCGAAAGAAACGCTCCCGCATCCCGAGCTCGAGACGGAACGCGTTCCCGCGATTTTCGAGGGCGATGATCTCGTCTATCACACCGAGACGGGAGAATTTATCGCCGCCGGTCGCGTCGACATCCTTCAGCTCGAGGGGCGCCGCTTTCAAACCGACAAGGCGACGGGCAACGTCATCGATAAGGTTGTCAGCATTCAAGGGCGCGCTCATATGTTGCAGGTCGTTGACGGGCAACCGCGCATCACTCTCGACGGCTTCAGGACGTTTTACAATTACGGCACGTCGATCGGGACGATGGGCAGCGCGCGCGGCAAGGCGGGCGAATATTACATAAGCGGCAAGCGTTTCGAGTTTTATCCCGATCACATCGTCGCCTACGACGCCACGCAGACCAAATGCGGCGCGGCGCGCCCCGATTATCGCGTGAGCGCTCAAAAGATGGAGATTTGGCCCGATCAAGTTATCAAGATGTATAAGATAAAATTTTGGTTGAAAGATGTCGTCGTCGGCACGAAGGATTACGATGAAAAGTCCTTCGGCGGCGAGGAGCGGATCGATTTTCCGCGCGTCGGCTACAATAAAGATTACGGCGCTTATATCGAGCAAAGTTTTGACCGTCCGATCAATGATCATTTTAAGAGTGTGACGAAGTTGCATCTCGAGGACAAGCGCGGCGTGCGGAGCAATACGGAAATTCGATACGGCAATCGGGATTCGAGCGCGCGGGTGGTCTACGGATTTTACAGCGACAACGACAACGTTTGGATTCAAAAGGAGCCGTCGCTGATTTTGCATTACGGTCGGCACTTCGATCATTTGCCGGCGAGCTACGGTCTGAGCTACGAGATCGGACATTGGAAGGCAAATTCGGTGTCGAGCACGCATCAAAAGTACGAGGTCGGCTTGGCGCGCGACACGATTTTTTATAAGAGATGGGCGTTTGACATCGGCACGAGCTACACGATCACGAAGGAGAGCTCCGACGATTCGACAGTCAACGGTCTCAACTACGGGGCGCGATTGGCGCGTGAGTTTGACGATCGGACGGCGGCTTACACGGGATATTATTACACGAAGAACACCAAGAAAAATTCGCTGTTCGATTTCGAGAACGACGATTACTCCAAAAAGTGGACGTCGGGCTTGAGCTATCGGCTCGATGACAAAAATCGGTTGGTGATCGGGCTGAGTTTTGACGTTGATAAAAATTCGATGAAGGACGTGGACTATTATTGGTATCACGATTTGCACTGCTCGCAGGTGATCTTGCGTTGGCGTGATCGTCGTGATAAGTTCGAGGCGCATTGGCAGTTCACGCCGTGGTAATTTATCCCACCCGCCCGCC
>CALGGP010000183.1 GCA_937915885.1 uncultured Selenomonadales bacterium
TTTTGAAAAAAATTTTTTCGAGGGTGGGCGGGCGGGATCGAAAAAATTTTTTTCCGTCACCCCGTCACTCTTTCAACGTCGTTTTCGCCACCTATCAGTCGCTCGACAAAGTTGCCGCCGCCGATATCGACTTCGACCTCATCATTTGCGACGAGGCTCATCGCACCGCAGGCTTCGCAGAACTCGGCACCACCGCCCCGCTCTTCAAACGCGTACACGATCAAAATTTTATCCGCGCAAAACGCCGCCTCTACATGACGGCGACTCCCAAACTGTTTACTACCAATTTGAAACGGACGGCAGCGGAAAAAGACCTTACTTTGTGGTCGATGGACGACGAATCCGTCTTCGGCAAAGACTTCTACGTACTCAAATTTTCCGACGCCCTCGACCAACATCTTTTGACCGACTACCGCGTCCTCGTTTTTACCGTCCGCGAAGAAGACGTTCCTCAAGCACTACGCGACCAATTCAACGCCGGCGATATCTCTAAAGTTTTCGGCGCCGTCAACGCACTCAACAAAAAATTATCCCGCGAGTCCGAGTACATCCTCCGCGACGACCCCAACCCCATGCGCTCCGCCGTCGCTTACTGCTCATCGATCAAACTCTCTAAAACCATCGCCGACCTCTTCAATAAGATCGAGCCGACCGTCAACGCCGATCACGTCGACGGCTCCATGCGATCCGATCAACGCAAACAAAAATTATCCGCACTCAAACAATCGACCACAGACCGCTGTAACATTCTCACCAACGCCCGCTGTTTGTCCGAAGGGATCGACGTGCCCGCGCTCGACGCCGTTCTCTTTCTGTCGCCCCGCAAATCCCAAGTCGATATCATTCAAGCCGTCGGTCGAGTAATGCGCACCGCCGAAGGTAAAAATTACGGCTACGTCATTTTGCCCGTCGTCATTCCGCGCGGAGCCGATCCCGTCGACGAGCTCAATCACAACAAAGACTTCGACGTCGTCTGGCAGGTGCTTAACGCCCTTCGCGCTCACGACGACAAATTTTATATCGAAGTCAATAAACTCGCGCTCAACAATTCCTCCAACGCCGTCGGCGCCAATCGCAAGCTCATCATCGACGCCCCGCCCGAATATCAGATGACCCTCGACTTCGGCGAATATAAACGCGCCATCGTCGCGCGCATCGTCGAGAAGGTCGGCGACAGGCAATATTGGGCCACGTGGGGGCGCGATGTCGCCGTCATTGCCGAACGTCACAAGGCGCGCATCAAACAATTGATCGCCGTCGACGGCACTCATAAGGTCGCCTTCAACAATTTCCTCGACGGGCTCCGCCGCGATATCAATCCCAACGTCACCGAAGACGACGCCGTTGACATGCTCGCGCAGCACATCATCACTCGCCCCGTTTTCGAGGCGCTCTTCGCCGACAACAATTTTATTCTCAAAAACGCCGTCTCGCAGTCGCTCCAGACCGTTTTGAATCTCTTCAACGATCAAAGCACCGCCGTCGAGAACGAAAAATTTAATGACATCTATAAATCCGTCCGCGATCGTTGCTCCGACATCGACAACGCCGCCGACCGTCAAAAAATCATCATCGAGCTCTACGACAAATTTTTCAAGGTCGCCTTGCACAAGACCGTCGAGAAGCTGGGCATCGTGTACACGCCCGTTGAGGTCGTCGACTTTATTCTGAAGTCCGTCGATGCCGTTCTCCGCGCGGAGTTCGATCGAAGTCTGTCGAGCGAAGGCGTTCATATCCTCGATCCTTTCACCGGCACCGGCACTTTCATCACTCGACTGTTGGATTTGGGCTTGATTGACGATCAAAATTTGGAGCGCAAGTATCGCGAGGAGTTGCACGCCAATGAAATTGTGCTGTTGGCGTATTACATTGCGGCTATCAACATTGAGAATGCATATCGGGCGCGGCGTCCTCACGCCGATTATGCGCCTTTCGAGCGGATTTGTTTGACGGACACTTTTCAGTTGGCGGAGCTTGACGACGACGAGGTGACGAATCTGTTTCACGACGTGCTCACCGTCAACAACGAGCACATCAGGCGCCAGCGGCGGGCGGATATTCGGGTGATTGTCGGCAATCCGCCGTACTCTGTCGGGCAGCGCAGCGCCAATGACAACGCGCAAAATCAAAAATATCCCGCGCTCGAACGGCGCATCACCGAGACTTACGTCAAACACACCGACGCCTCTAACAAAAGTAAACTCTATGACAGTTACATTAAGGCGTTTCGTTGGGCGTCCGATCGAATTGGCGAAAGCGGCGTGATCGGTTTCGTCACCAACGGCGGCTGGCTCGATACTGCGTCAATGGACGGGCTCCGCAAATGCTTTGAGGACGAGTTTACGTCGATCTACGTTTTCAATCTCCGCGGCAATGCGCGAACTCAGGGCGAGGCTCGTCGTCGAGAGCGTGATAATATTTTTGGCGAAGGGACGCGGACGCCGGTGACGATCACGATCCTTGTCAAGAATCCGGCGCATTATCGGAAGGCGGAAATTCATTACGTCGATATCGGCGACTATCTTGATCGGAAGGCGAAGCTGAAGAAGATCGCGGCGTTCGATAATGTTTTGAGCGATCGATTTACGTCGGAGGCTCGATTGATCGTTCCGAACGAGAAGCATGATTGGATCAATCAACGTGGCGACGAGTTTGACGGTTTCATTCCGATTGAGCCCGATAAAAAATTCGACGGCTCCGCGCGGAGTTTCTTCACAACGTTCTCAAAAGGTATTAATACTGCTCGTGACGCGTGGGCTTGGAATTTTTCTCGTGACGAGCTCGATCGAAATATGCGACGAACGATCAATTTTTACAACGCCAATCTCGGCAGCGATCCGATCTACGATCCGACGAAAATCAGTTGGGTTCGATCGACGATACAACATTTGGAGCGTGGCACTGAAATTATTTTTGACGCCGATCGGATCGTTGAGAGCATTTACCGACCGTTCTGCCGTCAGTATCTTTACTACGATCGACTGATAAACGAAATGAGTTATCAGATGCCGAAATTATTCCCGACGGGTCGCGAAAAAAATTTAATGATCTGCGTTCCGAGCATCGGCGACAAAAAAAATTTTTCGGTGCTGATAACTGATCGGATTGTTGATCTGCATGTCGTCGGTGACGAGCAATGTTTTCCGCAGAGATGGTACGACGTGTCGGGCGGTGTGTTCGACGGCGTCACCGATCACATTCTGACGGAGGCTCAAAAAATTTACGGTGCGTCGGTGTCGAAGGACGACATCTTCTATTACGTGTACGGCTTTCTGCATCTGCCGTCGTATCGTGCGCGCTTTGCGAACGAACTGCGCAAATCTCTGCCGAAGTTGATCCTGGTTGAGCGTGCGGAGGATTTTTGGGCGTTGGTTGAAGCGGGGCGTGCGTTGGCTGATCTACACATACACTATGAAACGCAACCCGCTCCCGACGGTGTAGAAGTTTTAATCGATAATGAGACCGTCGCTCCAATTCCTAATTCCTCATTCCTAATTCCTAATTATCGCATCGCGAAGATGCGGCTGTCGAAGGATCGGACGGAGCTAAAGTACAACGGCTCGATCATCATAAAAAACATTCCGGCGCGGAGCTTTGAGTATGTGGTGAACGGGCGTAGTCCGCTCGAATGGATCATCGATCGATATCAGATAAAGACGGACAAGGCGAGCGGCTTGATCAACGATCCCAACGATTGGTGTTCGGAGCATGGCGATCCGGATTATATCTTACGCTTGATCCTGAGCGTGTTGACGGTGAGCCTTCGGACGGTGGAGATCATTGACGCGCTTCCGAAGATCGATTTTTGACGGTTGACAGGGCGCGGGCGATGTGGTAATATAAAGTCGTTCGTAAAGAATGCACTACGCCGAGTGATCATAGCGCGAACCAAAAAAAGAACCCTCGGGAGTTTCAGCCTCTCGAGGGTTTAATCGTTCCAGATTATGTTGTTGCTTAGTTGAAGAGCAACGTCACGACGAAATCGATCGCCTTGCAGACGTAATAGCCTGCGATGCTTGCGCCGACCGCCTCTATGAAACGCCGAGCGTTCACAGCGCTCACCTCCCTTCCGATGAAGTCACCGAAAGGTGCACGCGTATTATACAACGTCGGCGCGAATGATGCAACGGGGGTTGGCTGTTGACAGAGGCGCGGGCGATGTGGTAGCATGAGACCGTGTTTTGGAACACTATTCTTGAGAGACATAAAACGAAAAAAGACCCTCGGGAGCTTGCGACTCTCGAGGGTTTACTCGTTACGGATAATGTTGCTGTCTCAGAAGAACAGCGTTATGACGTAATCGACTGCCTTGCAAACGTAGTACCCGACTACGCTCGCGCCGACTGCCTCTAAGAATTTCTTGAGAGACATAAAACTCACCTCCCTTCCGTTGGTTCTCACCAAGAAAGGTGGCTACGGACATTATACACTGTCGGCGCGATTGAGGCAACGGGCGATTGATCGTTGACAAGTGGTTACGTCGTGTGATAGCATACAATCGTAGATCAGTGAATCTACACGGATAAGCCGCATAAGATAAAAAAGAACCCTCGGGAGCGGGTAACTCTCGGGGGTTTATTCGTGTTTGATTATGTTGTTGCTCAGTTAGAAAGCAACGTCACGACGAAGTCGATAGCCTTGCAGACGTAATAGCCTGCGACGCTTGCACCGATCGCCTCTATGAAACGGCTCAGCCGCATAAGATTCACCTCCCTTCGTTGGTTTGCACCACGGAAGGTGGCGACCGCATTATACAACGTTATCTCGAGTGATGCAACGGGCGCTTGATCGTTGACAGCTGGCGGCGCCGTGTGGTAACATATAATTGTAGCCTCGACAACTACAAGGAAGGTCATAGCGCACAAAAAGCCCCCGGGAGCTTCCTACTCTCGGGGGCTTAACCGTGCGGGTTATGTTACTGCTTAATCGAAGAGCAGCATCATGACGTAATCGACTGCTTTGCAAACGTAGTACCCGACTACGCTCGCGCCGACCGCCTCTATAAACCGACGGAAGGTCATAGCACTCACCTCCCTTCCGTTGGTTCTCACCAAGAAAGGTGGTTGCGGACATTATACAACGTCGGCGCGAGTGACACAACGGGCTGCTAAATATCTCGTTGACAACGGAAAAATTTTTTCATCAGCGCCCGACATTGATCCTCCATCACGCCCGCGCGCACTTCCAATTGATGATTCATCGCCCGATTGTCGACGACGTTGAAAAGCGATTCGACCGCGCCCGCCCGCACGTCCGGCGCCCCGTAAACCAACCGTCGCACGCGACTCCACACCAACGCCCCCGCGCACATCGGACACGGCTCGACCGTTACATACAACGTGCAACCTTTCAAGCGCCGTCCGAGCTGTCGGCTGCCTTCGCGGATCGCAATCATCTCCGCGTGTTGCGTCGCATCATTCAATTCTTCAATCCGATTGCGCGCCTTGGAAATGATAAAGCCGTCCTCTGTTACGAGAACGGCTCCGATTGGTACCTCGCCCGCGTCGAATGCTTCCGACGCCTCTTCGAGCGCGATCGACATGAATTGTTCGTCCGTCATTGTCAATCACTCCGATCATTGGGCGTAAGCGAGCAGATCATCCATCGTGGTCACGCGATAGAACAGCGAATGCGTTGCAATGTTGTGCAGAGGCAAGTTGCGCAAATCGAGCGATGCGGCGGCGCCGGTGACGTTGCGCTCGGCGTCGCGTTTGACTGCCGCGTTCAGGGTACTCTCGAATTTTTTACCGTCGCCGGCGTCGTTGCGACCGTTTTTGCGATTGAACCGTTTATTGTTGTCGCTCTCAATCCCTTTGACGCGCGCGACACGTTCAATCCTCTCGACCTTCTCAATCATGACTGCCATCTCCTTCCTTAGTTCAGGCGTTCAATGACGTTATCGTCATTCACGCCGCTCGTCTTAAATCGGATCAAAAAAGCCCCGCCGAATGTTGGCAGGACTTTTTATTTTGCTTTGAATGATCGAGCGGGCGGGAAAAATTATTGGAGTGCCTCGCCGATCTTGGAGTTGGTGTCGCGAGCCGCCGCAACGCTCTCGTCGAATTTTTGTTTCTCCGCTCCCTCGAGCTTGACTTCGACGATCTTCTCGAGCCCGTTCTTGCCGAGGATGACAGGGACGCCGATGCACAAATCTTTTTCGCCGTATTCGCCGTCGAGATAGACACAGCACGGGATCAATTTGTTGGCGTCGATTGCGATCGCCTCAACCATTGCCGCTGCCGCCGCGCCCGGCGCATACCACGCCGACGTTCCGAGCAACTTCGTCAAGGTCGCGCCGCCGACTTTCGTCTGCTCGACCGCTTCAGTGATCAGCTCTTCGCTCAACAGTTGAGTGATCGGAATGCCTTTATACGTCGCGAGACTGACGAGCGGCACCATGGTTTTGTCGGAATGTCCGCCGATCACGGTGCCTTCGATGTCGGTCGGCGTCGCGTTGATGCCCGCCTTTTGGAGCGCCTTCGACAGGAAATAACGGAAACGGCTCGAGTCGAGCATGCCGCCCTGTCCAAGGATACGATTGCGCGGAAGCCCCGAGTTCTTGAGCGCGAGATAAGTCATGGCGTCCATCGGATTGGAGACGATGATGAAAATCGCGTCGGGCGAATACTCGATCGCGGCGTCCATGACGCTCTTGACGATCTTTGCGTTGGTGCCGATCAACTGTTCGCGCGTCATACCGGGCTTGCGCGGGATGCCGCTGGTGATCACGATTACCTGCGAGCCTGCCGTCGCCGAATAATCGTTGGTCACGCCGGTGACAGTGGTATTGAAATTGAGGAGCTGCGCGGTCTGCATGATATCCATCGCCTTGCCCTCGGAGACGCCCTCTTTAATGTCGATGAGAACGACTTCGCTCGCAAAACCTTTGGTGGCAATGACGTTGGCGACGGTCGCGCCGACGTTGCCTGCTCCCACGATTGTAACCTTCATCAAAAAATTCCTCCCTTGAAAAAAATGTTCGCTGCCAAAAATTTTATGCCTCGGAAAAATCTTCCTTGCCGACGCCGCACAACGGGCAAACCCAATCCTCGGGCAAATCCTCAAACTTGGTGCCCGGCTCGATGCCGTTATCGGGATCGCCGACTTCTTCGTCGTACTCGTAGCCGCAAACATTACACACGTACTTCATGGCAACAGCCTCCCGTGTTTTTTCTAATTGTATCATAAACGCGCCGCACGTCAATCATTTTTTTGTCGACCGCAAATTGCGCTTCCAACGGAGCAATCGATGATAGGTGATGGCGAATCGATGAGCCTCGTCTCTGATGCGTTGCATCAAATGAAGTGCGTCGGAGGCGCGCGGCAGTTCGATCGGATCG
>CALGGP010000184.1 GCA_937915885.1 uncultured Selenomonadales bacterium
CTTGGCGGTGCGCGAGACCTTGCGCGAGATGATCAGAGTGTTGTCGTCGGTCTCGATGTCGAGGTAATTGAGGACGGCGCGCGCCTTATCGTTCGGGGTCAATAAAAAAACCGCCTCGACGCGGAGTTGTTCGCAGCCGGTACGGATCGAGTTGACCGATGCTCTGCGACCGAGGACGGTGCCGAGTGCCTCTATCAAAATTGATTTCCCCGCGCCGGTCTCTCCGGTGAGGATGTTGAGCCCTTCGCCAAACTCGACCTGAGCGTGTTCGATGAGCGCGAAGTTCCACACGGTGAGCGTTTTGAGCATTTACTTCTTCCCTGTCGAGCCGCGTTTGGTGATGGGGATATTCTGTTTGCAGAGCGGGCAATCGTCGGGCTGATAAGTTTCAACGTTCATGCGGAGCAGTGCGGTCGAAGGGACATCGCCGAAGGAAACTTTACCGCCGGAGCGATCGACGAGCATGGAGACGGCGACGGGCGTGCCGCCGAACTCTTTGACGACGTTGATGACTTCCTTGATCGAGCCGCCGGTGGTGACGATGTCCTCAACGATCAAGACGCGTTCGCCGTCGTGCGCCGCGATCGCTCCCTTCCGAAGGATCATCTCGTCGGTGTCGATGTAATTGTGGATCGTGTGAAACGCATCGACCGCCGTCAAGCCCGCGCGCTGCATCAGAATGTGCGCGATCATCTCCCGATTGCGCCGCGCGAATTTTTGACACAGCGCCACGTCATGAAGATACTGCTCGAAATATTTTCCGTAGACGAAGCACAAATCGGCGGGCGTTTCGCTCTTTTTCGATTGAAATTCCGCCTTCAATTGTTTCAACGCCTTTTGAATTTCGTCGCGCCGCCCCTTAGCTTTATACTCCGCAATCAAATTTTCCTGCCGCTCGAATAATTCTTCCTTGCCGTGCGCCAAATCGATCGCCAACTTTTGATAGAGCTCCGCGACCTGCTTACCGAGATTGCGCGAGCCCGAGTGCACCACCAAATAATTTGTGCCGTCGTCGGACCGATCGATCTCGATGAAATGATTGCCGCCTCCGAGCGTCCCGAGCGATCGGACGAGCCGTCGAGTGTCGTTCAATTGTCGATAACAGCACAGCTCCGTCAGATCAAAATTTTCCTGTCGACCGTCCCAAGTGTTTCGACCGGAGGGAATGAAATGCGCCGCCTCGTCGACGACCGCAAAATCGATGTCGCGCTCGTTGAGCTTGACGGTGTACATGCCGCAGCCGATGTCGACGCCGACCACATTCGGCACGGCTTTATCGACGACGGTCATTGTGGTGCCGATGGTGCAGCCGGCGCCAGCGTGGACGTCGGGCATGATGCGCACCTTTGAATCGCGCGTGAACTCGTAATTGCACATCCGACGGATCTGCTCGCGCGCCTCAATCTCGATCGTCTTTGCATACGAGATCGCCGTCGTCACTTTACCTTTTATTTCTTCCATGGTAATTCTCCTTCCGCGCGGATTGTATCAAAAAAAAATTGCCCCGTCCATTGACGGAGCCGAAAAAATTTTTTATATCATCCTGCCTGAAGATTTCTTTTTGCTCGGCATTGTATATTCTTCTCTCGAATTTTCCGCGCGGAGCATTTTCAATTTCGAGCGCATCAGGCAATCAAAGAACTCCTTCAACAATTTTAATCGATCGTTCGTTTTCGACGAGCCACCCTCCGCGAAAACATACGCCTTGAGCGTCTCGACGCTTATGCTCCCGACCGTCTGCAACGTCACCAAGAGCGCGCAATCCATGAAAGTTTTATCGGGCTTCGTCTCGAGAAATTTTTCGACCGCGCGGAAGATCAACGGATGAAACGTCGCTTGCGTCCGCGCACTCACCAAAACTTTCGTCACGTCGACCCGACTCGGCTCAAAAAAATGCTCGAACGCGTTCTCACCGTCGGACAAGGCGGGCAATGTAAATCGATCTCTACCGGTGTAATGAATCGTGCCAAGCGTAAATCCGCCCGCGCCGACGTTCTCCCGCTCGACATCGAGGAAGCGAATCTCCAACCGCTCCTCCGTCAAACAAACGTCCCGCTTGATGCCCATCGCTCTCGAAAGATTGATATCGTAAATCCCCGAGGACATCAGCCCGCATTTTTCGGCAAGCTCGCTGATATTCACCGCGCTCGACAACATATAAATCTCACCCTCGAATTTGAGCAGCCCCTCCGTCAAAATCAACTCACCATTACGAATGACGTACTCGAGCCCGCTTATGATCCCGTCACTTTGATCTCGATAGTTGAGCCGCACTATTTCGCGCGGGTATTCATACATTTCCTCGAGCATCACCGCCGTCAGGAGCGCCTTATGCGGAAATCGCATCTCCGTTTTCGTCAGCACTCGCCCACCTCCAATCCTCCTGATCAAATTTTTTTACCTCGCGACGGAAAATTTATCGATTGCCGTCGAAAAATGTGTCCAACTTGCTATCCTCGAAACTGTAATATTTCGGAGGCTGCTGCAGATGATATCGATCGAGCTGATTTTTCGGCGCCTTAAGTTTTTTGATGCAGTAGACATAAAATCCGTAGCCGTTCTTCGACGGAATTGTGAACAACGCAAACACGTCGTCGCCTTCCCGATTTGCATCGATGTCTGTCAGTTTATCCGCAATGTACCTGCCAATATCCGTCGCGCCGTCGTACGTCCGACTCTTGAGATCGCGCTCAAGCTCGACCACCGTGATCGGACGCCCCATCTTGTTATTGAAGTCGAACGTGATCATGTTCTGCTCTTTACCGGTTTGCGTGAGCACAGCGAATTTCGCGCGGCTCGCGTCCGACGACAGAATATCGACCGTCGGCTCGAGCTTGATCTTTTGCTCGTCGGCGGTTTCTTCAATCGTCACCCTCCGATTGTCGAGCATCACCAACCGATTGTTATTCTTGTCGAGCTTGCAAATGTCGTAAATCAAATTCGGAGTGTCCATCTCCATGTACGGTTTGATCTCGCCGTACTCGGTGTCGTACATGTAATAGACGCTGCCCTTGATGCAGGCAAGTTTCAACTCGCTGCTGTCCGGCGACGCCGCCTTCCGCTCGCCGTAGCGCAGATACTTGCCGGGGATAAATTCCTTGAGCAATTCGTTGAACAGCGTGATCTTACACGATTGCCCCGACAATTTATAGTGATTGTATTTCAACAGCTCCTGCTCGTCGTCGCTCACGTCGTACGAGTACAGCACGCGCTTCAACAGCGAATAAATATCCGCATAGAGCAATCGATGAATGTCGTTGTTGGTGATCTTTATGTTGCTCATCGGATTGCGCAGCTCGACCAGCCCGCCGTCCTCCGACTCTCTGACGAACAGATAATATTTGTCGTCGTCGGGGATTCCGATTTTGCGATCGTCGGCATCATTGAAGTCGACCGAAACAAAATCCATGTTCGCTCGATAGAACTGAACTTTATACGCCTCCGCCATCTGCCACAGATAATAAAAATTCCGCTTGAGTTGCCCGCGACGGCGTTGCAGATTTTCTTTTTGAAACTTCGTCGGCACCCAAGCCTCCGCCTCTTCATACGCTGCATCAAAATTTTCATAGGCGTCGTACTCGTCGGACGCATCGATCTCGGCAAGCAAAATATTTTCGTCGTCAATCAAATTTTGGATCGAGCACTCCTCGCCGAAGTCGGGATTGTTTTGCCGCTTCAATCGATCCGCCAATCGGATCTTCAACAGCTGCAGGATTCGGAACGTGATGTTGTTGCCGCCGAAGTTGGAATCGCCGTTCTCAAATTTCGTGCGGATGTTGAGCCGCTTGACGTAGCCCGTGCTCAAACTGTACCGGCAACTCGCAAGGTCGGTCGTGCCTCCGCCGCAATCCATGATCAAAACTTTTTGCGGCTTATTGCCAAGTTTATTTTCCGCCATCAGCTCGGAGATGTGGTTGTAAATGATCGCGATCCCCTCATCGATCGACATGCTAGCGTCGAGCACCGTGCGCGTCTTGCCCAAAATATTTTTCATTTCCTCGATGAAACTGTCTTTGAGTTTGACCGGCGCAGTGAAGTGTAATTTATCGAAGTGCCGCTCGAAATATCGCTCGGAGAGATCGAGCACGTGATTGATATACGCACTCATTATTTCGCGATGCGTCGCCTTGGAAGTTTTTCCCTTTTCGTCGGTGATCGGCTCCTCGCTGTCCATGTCATTAATCCAGCGCTTGATCTCGTAGAAGACGGACGCCGTCGGATTGTAATCGTTGTCGATGACTTTCTGCAGCGCCTCATATCCGAAGCTGTATTTGATCGAGCCGCCGGTGCAGGAGTCGACGTAGACGACCGTCGGGAGCATCGGACGTTTTTCGGGAGTGTCGCCCGTCTCATCGAGGAACTCAACGATCTCGGGTTTACTGCCGCCGGGGTTTTTGATCCCGTAGGTGCCGACCGTCGTGTTAGACGTGCCGAAATCGATGCAGAGGGTTGATTGCGACGATTCGAGCCTGCCGAAATTGATCGTGCATTCGATGTGGTACACTTCGCCTTCGTAATCGCCGCCGCTCTCGAAAATATTTTGCGCCGCGCTCGGAAATACGACGATATAAAAACTCTCCCGCGCGCCGAAAATATTATAATCGATGTTCCGCGTCTCGAGCAAAATATGCGTCCGATCCCGATTGAATTGCAACGAGCCGATTGCTGCGATCTCGTGTGGGCGCTCGGGCGTGATGATCGCCATCACTCCGTGGTACAGCGGCAGATTGCTCGGTACCATCATATAAAAATCGTTCATGAGGGTGACGGGCATTTTCTCAGTCAAAGTAAAGCGGGTGACGTCGAGATCGTCCGGCGCCGCGCGGAAGCGCTCGGGGTTGAGCGTGCAGCCGTCGATGATCCGTCGCATCGTTTCAAATGTGATCTCGATGGGTTTCACCGATTGCGGCGGCGTTGGAGTCGGAGTTGTTGACGCCGTCGACAGTTGCGACACCTTTGATGCTTTCGAGCTCCCGAAGTCAAACGCATTGTCGAGCAACACGACCACATGCTCCCGCTTGCAAGCATCGATGTCGCTCTCACTGAAGTCGACCTTGTTTGTCCGGAGGAAGACCTTCAACAAATCTTTGACGTCCTTGATTTGATTTGAAGGGTTGAGCACAAAGCTGCGAAGCTCATCTGCACTCGACAGCGCTGCGAATGCCTTGACGAAGTCTTCATCAAACGTATCTTTATCCGCCGCATATTTCTCTGTCACATATTTTTTCATGTCGACGAGATTCAATCGCACCTTGGATTTCAGCGGCTGATTAAAAATTTTTTGCAGAAACTCATCGACGGTACGAAGCCTGCCCTTGAATTTGATCATATCCATTCCTCATTCACCCTTCCGCCTCAACAATTCGCGCGACCACCTCACCGAACGCATCTTTCAGTTTCGACATGTTTTCGATTTTATACGAAAGTTTAGGGCTCGCCGCATCACTTATAAAATTCATGTCGATATAATTGCCCGCTGCGATGATCGCAATCTTATGCCCCGTCGCCTTAAGTTGATTCGCGTAATCCAACGTCCGATATTTGTCGTAGGGATCGCCGTCCGTCACGATGATTATCACCTTCCGATTGGTGCTGCCGCGCAGATCATCCTCCGCAATTTTGAACGCCGCCCATAAATTTGTGCCGCCGCCGTCCGTCACGTTCCGAAGTACCGCCTTCAGTTTACTCGCGTCATTCGTGAGAGCGACCATCCGTTTCGCTTCGGTCTCGAACGTGACAAAACCCATGCGATGAGTACTGAAATCGATGATGTCATCGAACAAATAACTGCAGGCGCGCTTGGCGTCCTCAATCGGTCTGCCGCCCATGCTGCCGGACGTGTCGAGCAACAGCATGAAATCAATCGGCGCCTCTTGCCTCTGACGGGTGGGGCGCTCCGCACCTTTCTCGATCTCGATAAATTCATGGATGCCGCTGTCCTCATCTTGCGCCGTAACTACGAGAGTCCCATTCTTGTCGTAGCTGAACGTCACGCGAATCCTCGGCTCGCCCGCCGGCGCCTTACGAATATTTTTGAGCGAAACATCGCCGTAGTACTCATGCATATTGATATCATCGACATCTTCCATGTCGGCGCCCGCCTCGTAGACGTAAATCGGAACGAGCGTCTGATTGTCGTAGAACGTCGAATAAACTTTGCTCTCCTCGCAAGGATATTGCTTGCCTTTGTTGAGAATTTTCGACAGCACATCGCGCTTGCCGTCGGCGGAGCGAACTTCGACTCCCAACGAGTGCGACAAAATATCCCGCGTCTTGACGGGAAGCCCGCCGCTGATCGAATTGGCCACGAAACAGGCTCCGATCGCAACGAGCGTTTCCAACGGCAGCTCGGTGTTGATCGTCTTGTTGAAAATTTTTTCTACCTCATCTTGAATGCGCGGAATGTAGCAGCTCCCACCCGCAAGGATCACCGTGCTGATGTCGTCGAGCTTGAATTTTCCGCTGTTGGCACAAAATTTTTTGATGCGCGAAATGATTTTATCGTAGAGCTGTTGACAGATGTCGTCGAACTCCTCGCGCGTCAACTCCGCCGTAAAATCATACGTCTTGCCCTTGTGATTGAACAGGTTGGGCAAATATTTTTTCACCACAGTCTCATCGCTGAGTTCTTTCTTGATTTTTTCGGCGGCCTCTCGCACCCGCCCCGTCATCGAATAATATTCCGCATACGCCAGCCCGGATTTTTCCGGCGTCGAAAGATCGATGCCAAGATCATCCTCAATGATGCCGATAAAATGATCGTAGACGAGATTGTCAAAGTCGTCGCCGCCAAGTCTTTTGTCGCCGTCGACATCAATTGCCTCATACGACTTATCTTTTTGATCCGCCTCGAGCACGCTCAGATCGAAAGTCCCGCCGCCGAGATCGACGACGAATAATTTTTCGTTAAGCTCGAGCTCGTAACCGGCAGCGACCGCCGCCGCCATCGGCTCCGTGATGATCTGTTGCACTTCAAAGCCGGCTTGAATGCCCGCTTTCTTCGTCTCGTCCTTCTGATTGCCGGTGAAATACGCAGGAATTGTTATGACGGCGTTGATTTTAGTCTCAGGCGGACATTGAAATTTTTTGACGATCGCGCGTTTGACTTCCTTCAAAATTTCCGTCGCAACGTCTGTCGGCGTAAATTTCTTGCCGCGGATCGTCCACGTCTTGGTGAAGTCGGCCATGTACGTCTTTGACGAACGAATGGCGTTGAGAGGATCAATAACGCTGTACTTCCGCGCGGAGTCGCCGATGAATGTATTGCCGTCCTCGTCGATGTAGAGGATCGACGGGATCATTTTTTTTCCGCTGAATTTGATCAGCTCCGGCTTACCTTTTTTTCGGTAGCAAGCCAGAGTATTGGTCGTGCCGAGATCGATGCCAACAAATATTTCCTCCATATCACACAACCTCCTCAATTTTTTTGAGCCGCCGCTCATTCAGTGACTTTGCGGTTCGTGCCAGTCATAATACGAGAGTTGCCCCTTCAAATTCTCCACCTGCTGCTTCAATTTTTCATTCTCTGTCGTCAGCCGCTCGATCTCTTTCTTATATCTCTCAATCTCATTGTTTAGCTCTGTAATCTTGCCTCTGAATTTCCGCCGCTCGTCGTCGAAGTTGACAGCACCCTCCTGCAAACGCCGGTACGTCTCTTGATTTTCCTCCACCGACTGCCGCGTCTCTTCAAACGCTCGACGTTCAGTCTCAAGCGCCGTACTTTTCTCATTCAACGTCCGCTCAATTTCTCCAAGGCGCGTATTTTCTTTGTCGAACAGAATTTTTTTTTGCTCCCACTCCTCCTTCAATATCGACAGCTGCCTCGTCAACTCCATATTATAATTGCCATATTCCTTGAGATGGTCTTTGAACCCGCGCTCCTGCTCGAGCAACGCACGCTGATAATTTTCCGCCTGCTCTCGCATCTCGCGTTGATGATTTTCCGTCTGCTCCTGCATTTCGCTCTTTAATTCCTCGAGCTTCTCTTGAAAATCATGCAGGTTTTTTTGCAACTCCGCGATCGTCTTGTCCCGCTCCGCTATGATTCGCTCCGCATTCTCCCAACCGTCGGCGCAATGCATTCCAACATTGTACGTGTGCGTCAACACCTCTTGCAACTCCGTCAGCATCTTCGCCCCGTACGGCTGAAGTCCTTCCAATGTTTTTTTGCTGTCGTCCATCTCATTCACCTATCCTTATAATTTTTTCTTCGACGAGTACAATTTCCGGCTCGCCGTCCTTCAACCGTTGCTCGAAAAATTTCATGACCAGCCGACCGTCCTCGTCCATCTTCATTTTAAACAAAATCGCATCTTCGACCGTATAAAGTTTTTTATCGAGCCGGACATTCGCCATGAACACCGCATCTTCACCGTCAAGCGGCAACTCCAACTCATTGCTAAAGCTCTGATAAATCGCGATGCTCCAATTGTTTTCGTTCAGCTCCGCGACCCTCAAAGGCTTATACGGCAACTCGAATCCAACAAATTCATTGCGCTTGATATATCGCCTGAATTGAGCACCCTTCGCCAATCCAAGACTGTACGGCACAACATTTTTGATCGTCACGGAAGTATTTGCGGCATCGATGAGCGAACGATACCGCGCCGCGCCGACCGCCACCCCCATGTACGAATCCTCCGCGTCAAAATCCGATTTTATTTCTTCGCTGTCAAACACATTCGCCCCGAAATACTCCGTCAACATCTCCCAAAAATAGTCGATCGCCGACGTCCCGCCGAAAAGTTTGATCGCCGTCACTTCGCTCTTGTCAACGTCGGCATCGTCAAACATTTCGTCGAGCCTCTCGAAAATTTTATTTTTGACGTCCGCCTTTTTGAGCACCTTGACGACATCCTCACGCGTCAGCTTCAAATTATGAAGTTTACCGTTGATATCCGCCACGTAGTCAGAGACTTCGTCTTCAGCGTCCTCGTCGAACAGATTGCCTTTCATCTTCGCAATCAAATCCATCAGATCATTTTTGATTCGACCGTCGGGATCGCCCGCGAGAATATTTTTGAGCGCCTCGGGATTTTTGACGTTGAAAATCTCATCGAAAATCCCTCTGTCGATGTCGAGCCCACCGTATTTGAGTCCGCTTGCCGCCAACTCCGTCAGCTCAAGTCGCTCCTCGTCGCGCTCGATGCGAAACAAACTCAAGTCGAGTGTCGAGCCTCCGAAGTCGAAGATCAAAAACATCGCATCATCCACGTCGTTGAGATCATCCTCAAGTGAGAACATCGCGGCGAACGGCTCCGTCACGATCGCCGATATCGGAATGCCTACCTTGAGCGCCGCTTGCCTCATAACATTTTTTTGCATTTCCGAAAATGAAACGGGCACAGTGATCACTGCGTCCCAAGTCGTTTGCTTCGACACCTTACCGACGATCGTCCGCCACACCCAAGCGAGCGTGTCCTCGACGACTTGCGCGGCGGTGACATCCCTGCCGAGACTTTCGATGTGCTTCTTCCAATCCCGCTGCGTCAATTTCGTTTTGATCTGCCACACTTTGTTTTCGACGTCGGGACTGTTTTTCGCGGGGTTGCCAACCTTGATCTCGATCTTATCATCAGTCTTGTCGTAGAGAATGATGTTGGGAGCGACGCCGGACTCGCCCGTGTCTTTGTTCAGTTTGATTTTCTGCACGCGTCCGCCTTGCGCACTAATTTTTGCCGCCTTGAGATTGCACGCGCCAAAATCTATGCCGACGTACGTCTTCATTTTTTCCCTCCGTTCAATTTGTAGACGACCATTCGACCGTCGAACGTCAAGCTCGCAAGCTCTTCGTCCTCGTTGATGTAATCGATTTTGTACGGAAGGCGCTCGACCTCTTCAATGATTTTATCCTTAGCGGGGTCTGTCGTGTCGTTTCTGTTGACCTCCATCACTTCTATATCGCTCGACTGCATGACTCTGCCCGGCTCGATCAGAACGGTGTAGACGCGGCACGCGGTAAGATATTTGTTTATGCGAGCGAGCAATTCAATGTAGAATTTGGGCGTTTCGTTGCGACCGCGATAGATGGCAGTCATGACGGAGGAGCCGATGAGATAATTTTGTAGAACCTCGAAAAAAGCCTCCGTGCATTCCTGCGAAAGGATATCCTCATCGAATTTTCCGCGCTCGACCTTGGTGATGAGGCTGTTGATATTTTTTTTGTAAGCGTTGATGATCTCGAGGAAGGGAATTTTTTTATCGGAATCGGATTTGTTGAGGAAGTCGAGGATGTCAGAGAGATTAGACGCGTTTTTGAGTTGGGCGAGCACTTGTTTTCGATCATTGGGGAGAAAAATTTGCTTCGAGCGTTTGATGTTGAAATTTCGGATTGTCAACGGTTGAGGCGCGATCGGAGTCGGCGGCGCGATCGGAGTCGGCGGAGTGATCGGAGTCGGCGGCGCGATCGGAGTCGGCGGAGTGATCGGAGTCGGCGGAGTGATCGAAGTTGGCGGTTCGTGTTCAGTCAATCGCCGCTCGTGTTCAGCGATCCTGCTTCTCTGCTCGTCCAGCCGCTTTTGATATTCATTGAATCGTGCGATCAGCAGATTGCAGTTATTCTGAAACACCGTAAGCCGCTCGTTCTCTTGACGGAACCGTTCCTCGTTCGTTCGTTGGGACTTCCAAAGTTCTTCGACGGCGCGCTGCACTTGCAAAAGCTCGTCCTGCGTCGACTTCAACGCCTCCGCGATTTTATTGATGTCTTTTTGGATTTTGCCCTCGATATCTCCGCGCGGAGCCAATCTTTTTTCCGACTCCTCGAATCTTTTTTCCGACTCCCTGAACTTTTTTTCTGACTCCGCTAATTTCTCTTCCAACTGCCGGAGCGTTTCTTTAAGCCCGTCGGATTTTTTGTCTGCGCTTTGCTTGGCGTTGAAGGCGAATATCCCGACCAACGCGACCAGCGCAATCAGTATCCAAAACTCCATCAATCATCACCCTCTCAAATTTTTTTATAAACCGTGCACCTGCCATCGATCCATTGGCGCTCAACTTGACCGTCGTTCTGATGATATTCAAAGTACCGCGGCTGAATGATCACCTCGTCGATAGTGTTGTCGAGCCGAGCATCTTTCGTCGGCGTGGAGTTTGTTTCCATGTGCCCTTCAGCCTTGCTGATCGGATCGCCGCGCCGCAACTCGAACGTTTTCAAACCGATGCGATCAAAATAAATGTCGACGAACCTTCCGATCTGTCGATAATAAAGTTTCATGGTGGTATTATAACTACGACTGTTGGATTGGCAGCTACTCAAAATTGTATAAAATTCATTTCGGATGACGGCGGCAAGTTTTTCGGCGAAGTTGGAGGAGGTGTCCTCGTCAATCTCGTCGCCGGCGGGTCTGCCGAGATTTTTGCTGAGGTTCGTCTTATATTGCCGGATAATATCCAAGAACTTCGGACTCTCCTCATTAGTTTGAGAGCGGAAAAATTTTTCGAGCTCACTCAAATTTTCGGCGTTCATACGGAAATTCATCCAATCCCTAAGAGTGCCGATCGAGATCGGAGAAAATTTGTTTTTGCCGACAGTGCTCGTTGTGCTCGACGACGAAGAAGGCGCCGCAATATTTATCGAGAACGACTTATATTTTGCCGACGGCGGAGGATTGGTCTGTGTCATCGACGGAAAATTTATTGGTGTCGACGACGGCGGAGGGGTTGTCGGTGAGTCGATATTTTTTTGCGGGCGGCTGCTGCGGAGTGAGCCGTTCCTCAATCGCGCGATGAGCCCGGGCACTTCACCGTATTCTTTCTGCAGCCGACTCAAAAATTCTTTTGCGTCTTTCAATCTGCCCATGTCATTCATTCTCCAATTCGCTTTTTTTGGCAACGCTGAGGGTGCCGTCTTTGATGGGGGCACCGTTTTTGTCCGTGAGCACGACGTGAATATCGAGGCTGCCGTCCTTTTGCGCGGTGAACTCCACTTCAATTGCGGTATCGTCCGCGCGCAGCCCCGGCGGGAGATCATTGATAACGAGCGTATCAATCTGTTCGATGCCGTCATCGCTCACGCGTGAGGCTCGCGGATGCGTTTTGATGTCGCGCTCGTAATACTCAATTTTGAGCTGCCGCTGATTGTTTTTCGAGAGTCGAAAAATTTCTTTGCGAGTGCACGGAAGCGGCTCGTCCACAGGAATAATCGGCAAGAATTTTGCAAACGTCATGCCCTCGTGCGCCGCGATCCCCATGTCAACATTCGTGATCGCCTTCGACGTGATGTTGTCTTTATACGCCATGACTGCCGCGCCGCGCGAGATCAAAGTGTTGACGTCGTCGCAAAACACGATGTCATGATCTTGCAGGCAAGCCTCGAGACTTTCTTTGACGAGCGGAATGTTGGAACTGCCACCCGCGAGAACGATCTGATCGATGTTCTCAACACCTCTGGCGTTGGCGTCTTTGATCGTGTTCTTGGTGATCTCGACGGTCTTTCTGATGTAATCTCGAATGAAATCCTCTAAATCATCTCGAGTGAAGGTAATTTTTTGGAGTGTCGATTTATTATCGGGCAATCGAATATCCAAATACTCCGAGACCTCATCTTCCTCCGAAAGTCGTTCCTTAATTCGATTCGCCTTGAAAGTGATCTCACTCATATTCAATCGGTAATCCTTCAGCGAAAGATTATTGTCGTCTTCGCTGAAATCCTCCTCGTCGACAGTCATGTTGATCCCGTAATCATCGTTGAGGTTCTCGAGAATTTCTTCGACGAGTTGTTTTGTGAGGATATTGCCGCCAAGAGATTTATCGCCGCCCGTGGCAATCTCCTCGAAAGTATTTCCGTTGCGTCGGATGATCGACACATCGAAGGTGCCGCCGCCGAAATCGTAGACGAGTATAACCGAGTTCGGATTGCCGCCGCCCTGTGCGTCCTCGTAGGCGATGGCAGCAGCGGTAGGTTCGGGCGCAAGTTTGACGGTGTCGAGTCCTGCGTCGCGCGCCGCACGACGTGTTTCACCTTTTTCCGTCGAGCTGAACTTTGCGGGAACGGTGATTATCGCCTTTTCGATCGTGCCGTCGAGCGAGCCGAATTCCTTCAACAATCTTTCCGACAAGCCGTTGACGATCTTATTGAGAAACAGCTTGGAAATTTCTCGTGAGCGCAAAGAAAATGGGGCACCTTCCTCCGGAGTGATATCGTACTTGTCGCTGCTGCCCATCTTCGTCTTGAAATTACTGACGCCCGCCGACGGATTTTGCGCCAAAAATTTTCGAGCCTTGTCGCCGATAAAATACTCGCTCCGACTTTTGAAGTAAATCACCGACGGAATGATCTTATTGTTGTCGTAACTGAGCTGGCGCAATTTTCCTTTCTTGTTGACGTACGAGACGACGGTGTTTGTCGTCCCAAGGTCGATTCCAATTTCTTTACCCATACGATCGCTCCCCTCTCAATAATTGACAAACTCATCGAGCCGCATCGTCTCGTCGCCGATTATGCCAATGCGACTGCTCCAAAAAATCTCGAACTCGATCTCCAGGTCGAGCAACAGGATGCTCAACAATTCAATCAGCCGTCGGTTGTGCTCAGATTCCGGCGCGGGTATGTGGAATAAAAATTTCCCCTCAAATTCATTGAACCAACTTTCGGTGCAGGGGAAAAATTCAGAGACCGCATCGAAGAAAAAACACCTCCGCCCTTGAGCCGCATCATGCCGTTGCAGATAAATCAGCAGTATCCTCCGCTCTGGAGCGCTCAACGCCTCGTACAATTCTTTCGCCTGCGAACCGTAAGCGCCGCGCTGAAGTTCTTCGTCGAGCGCATGTTCGGCGAATGAAACGACGTGCAATCCGCTTTCGAGATCGAGTTGCGCGAGATAATGCAGCAAACAATTTTCGAGCGCCGCATATTTTTCCGAATGATCCTCCACCTCGAACAACGGCTCGAAAATGTCATGGAATCGGAGCATGACGTTGACACTGAGCCGTCGTCCGTCGGCGCGATCGACTTCCAAATACGGCGACATCGGTCGGTCATCTACCCTGAATTGATTATACACCGCGTAATTTTTCCAAAGGTAACTCATGAAGTGACACCCGCCCAATCGAACTCGGGATAATTTCTCGACATGTAATCGAGGACATAATTTGCGTAGTCGATTTTGATAATCGAGCCGTCGTCGCCCGCAAAGCGAATGACGCAAAGCGGCTTGCGATTGACGGCGCCGAGCATTCGTTCTTCGGTTGGAATATAAAAACTGTCCTCTCGACGATAGAGGGTGATCGGTCGATGATTGCCGACGCTCGAGCCGAAATAATTCGCAGGGAAAATTTTTCCGACGCTCGTCTCATTGAAACACGCCAACACATTTTCGACGTCGCCGCGAGTGCGGAGCCGCAATTTGATTTTGCGCTTGGGGAAATCGTTGTTGAAGGCGTCGGTCGTATTCTCCGCGTCGTTGAGGATCACGAGTTGGTACTCTCGATTGTCGAGCAAAGCATTGAAGGAGATGATGATATCCTTTCGATTGTCACTCGTCCGCCGTTGAATGTCGTCGCAATGTTGAGCGGGCAGGACGAACGCCTTCAAATCCTTGTCGAAGTCGCAGATGTAATTGTATCTGACGAGATTGCCGTCGACGCCCATAGTCGGTTCGCGATTGAATGTATCACTCTTTATGTCGACGTTCCACATCAGCTCGTGACCGACGATCAGCCGCTCGTTGCGAAGGTTGAGCGCGGTGCAATCGAGTAAATCCTCCGCGCGGAGCCCCGAAGCGATCACGTCGACCGCCTTACGAGCGAACGGCGAAAATATGACGGGGCGGTTGATGTGATAGCACGCGGCGAGTTCGAACAGCACGCGCTCCCGTTTGACGAAGCGGAAGTGGTGTTGGAGGCGGTAGGAAAAAATTTTTTCGGAGCCGTCCGCGCGGAGGAGCGAGCCGTCGTAATTTTTATTGCACAGGTTTTTGATCTCGTCGTAGTCGGCGTCGAGGAAGAACGGAAGCTGAAATAATTCGTTCTTGACGGGCGCGAGAGGATTGCCGCCCTCATCGGCAAGGACGAAGCATGCGCCGACATTGATCGGCAAAAAATTTCGGACAGTCTCACCGCGCCGGACGAGTTTGACGCTCACGTTGAGATCGCTGTCCCAATCATGGTGGCAGTTGAGCTCGACGTCGACGCGCCGCGCAAGTTGCGACAAAAAATCGTCTTGATAATCGGCGAGCCGCGAAAAAATTTTTTCAAGCATCCTCCGTTCTTCGTTGTCGACGGAATAAGAATGCCCGATGATCTCCGACATCTGATTTTTGATTTTCAATGCCCCGCCCCCTCTAATTCATTTCCAATTCACCGCCGACGGTTTTGATCTTAACGGTCTTATCCGTCATGGTGAGCTTGCTGCCGCCGACCGTCAACTCGATCGCCTTGTCGTTCATGACGAGCTTACTGCTGCCGACCGTCAGCTCGATCGCCTTGTCATTCATGGTGATCTTATTTTTGCTCGACAGCAGCTCGAGTGATTTCTCCTTCCAAAAAATTCTCTGCTCGAAATTATTTCCGATGTACTTGTCGACGACGTTTCTACACTCCGCGCCCAACGGTTTTTTTCTCAACGTCGAGACCGCATACACCTCCTCATTCCCGAATAACACTTCAATCGCGTCGCCCTTATCCGGCATAAACACGATCCCGCCTTCGGTTCCGACATACGGGCTGCGGTACTCGATCCACAGCGGATTTTTTTGATCCATGTCCTCGATAAATTTGTCATCGAACACGACTTGGACTCGACCGCGATGCTCGGGATCGTCGACACTTTTGACCGTCGCATGCAACTTGATCGTCTTTGCAAGCGTAGGAGCGTTCGTCTCGACGGCGGGCGGCGCCTCTAATTCGTCCAGCTCGTATTCAAATAGATAGCGCTCATCCGTCAGCTCCGCGCGGAGCCCGACGATTACGTACTGCGTCATATCTCTTGAATCCGTCTCGACCGTGACGACCGCCCCGAGATCAAAATAATCCTCCGTCCTAACCGTCATCGTCCGTCGCCCGCCGCGCTTGCCTTGCCGAATGTAAATGAGCCGCTCGGCACCGATTTTTCGCGGCGAATTTCCCACGCGCTTATCGAGTCGAATCTCCGCCTTCGTCATCGTGTCGATGATCCACAGCCGACTGTTGAGCGCCCGCGCCAACCGCGCAATGAAATTAAAATTCGTCTCCTGATTTTGGAGCAAAACGCCTTCGTATTTTTTCGAGCTGATCTCATCCGACAACTTCAGCCCGCAATTCTCGAGCTTAAGCCGCGATTGCTCGAGCACGTCGGAAATTTTTTTATCGGGATTGTGGAAAATGCGCGTCTTGAGTTGTTCGTCGGTTTCAATCGACAGCGACACGCACGACGCATGCACTCGGAGCGCATTGAAGGCGCGCTCAAGCTCGATCGCCTCAACCCGCCCGCAAAATATCGTCACGCCATCGTCGAGACTCACCGAAATAATTTCGCCGACCCGCGCAAAAAAATTGCCTTCGCCGCCGACAGCAACGGAGGCGACGAAGTTCAAACGACTGTGTTGACTTTCATGTTTTATCAACTCGAATCTCGTCAGGTATTCGAGCTCGGCAAAATTTTTTATTTGCATCGGACTAACCGAATCAATACGTCTTAATGCTCTTGAAATTATTTTCCTTCTGCGTCAAGTAGAGCTCGAAAGTGTCTACCTGTTGACTGCCGGTGACGCGATACAATTCTTTGTAATCGACGACGAACATTTTCGGGAAGACGTACGTCCGCTTGACGGTGCCTCCATCAAGCGCCTTGATCTCGAGATCGCGATACCACTTGTCGCCGCTAAGTTCCTTCGACCAATTGAACAGCTCGATAAGCTGATCCTGAATCTTGTCGTCGATATTTCCCTTGATCGTCACCCGCGCGAGCATGCCGCTTGCCTTCTGCCGCACGTCGTCATCAATCGTGTCGATGAACACGTCGACAGAGGTGATCAAATTTTGATTCTCGGTCTCTTCAGGATCGCCGATCGCGATCGGATCACATTCGGTCGACTCAATTTTGATTGCGTAGTTCATTTTTTTCGCGCCTCCAATATTTTATCTGTCGCTGACGATCTCGAAATCATCAACGGAGCTGTCCTCTTCGCTCAAATGAATAACGATCTTTTTGCGCTCCTCGTCGATGTAAATATCTTCGCCGGGCATAAGAATCAAATTGGGACTGTCCTCGCTGAAGCGCCGGTACTGCGTCGACCAATCGCCCTTGACTACGTTCTTGACAAATTTGCGAACGTCGGCAAGTTTCGTGCCAACATGATTTTTGAGATGCATCGCCACGTAATCTTCCATCAGCGTATGATAGATCGGACGGTAAACGCCTTGCTCGTTTCGCTTGAGCGACCGCGCGCAGATCACGTAAGCATTTTTGAGCGGTTGCCCCTTGTCGTAAATGACATCGCCGCAGAACGCGAAGCCGAACATGCTCTTGGTGATCGTGCTACGAAGATTTTCGCTCCAACGCAACGACAGCTCCCGATTGAATTTCGTACGGATATTTTTTTTGACTTCCTCCGACTCCAAATCGACGCGCGAGCAGACATTTTCTTTGCAGACGCGCCCTCGAAATCCATGCCGCTCGAGATAATCCGTCTGTTGACAGGCCACGAGCAAGCCGACGGCGGGATAAGCGGCGTCAATATAAATTCCCGGCAACGCGATCGTGCGCTCATTGTAAGGTCGGAACGGTTTAAAGCCCGGGCGCTCACGCGTGAGGGTGAAGTTCGGATAAGCGTAGACGCCATGAGCTTTATCCTTCGGCAGACGCTCCATTTTCGAGTGCACCTCTTCAACCGAGAGATCGCCGAACGTATTGCCGGTCTTTTCGCGAATACTCATGACGGTGAGAACCCGCGCTTCCTCCATGACGTCGAGGAATTTGATCGCCGCGTTGACGCTCGTATATTCGTCGTCAATTTCATCGTTTTGTTTCAAAGGCTTAATCGGTCCGAGCGGCCCTCCGAACGGTCCCTTCGCTTGTTTTTTGACGGGAGCTCCGGCAAGATTTTGCTCCATCACATTCGGCAACACCGCAAACCAAATCCGATTGTCGGTTTGATCCTTGCCGCGGTGCTTGATAAATTTCCGGAACTTGTCTTCGATGCCGAGCAACTTCGACGCCGTGCAATTGGCTATGATGACTGCCTCCGGCAATTTGGATTGCTCGCCGCCCTCGACCGTCGCGTGATCGAAGAACACCTTCACGCCCATCAGCTTCTCGATCAGTTTCGAGACTTCGTTGATGAAATTCTCCCGCGCCTTGCAATAAATTTCCTCGAGCGAATTGATCTGCAACTCGAGCTTGTTGACTTCCTCCGCGATCGCAAGACTCGTCGTCGCTTTGACGGTCGGCAGATTAGAGAGCGGCGCATACGTCGACACAACCAAACTTTTGACGAAGTCATTTTGATTGGGCGCGTTCTGATCGTAATCGTCCTCGAGCACGGTTGCGATCTCCGCACCGATGTCATGCACGGCAACCGCCGACGTATTCTCCGCATTTGCCGCGATCAACGCCGTGCTTTGCGAACGCGGCTCCGCAATCTGCAGTGTACCGTCCGCCGCGATGTAAAGTTCTCCACTCTTGCCCGCCTCGAGCTGCGGAACATTCGAGCCGTCCTCGCTTGCAATTAAATTTTGATCCGTCAACAATTTTCGGCGTTTCATTTTGAGATCCTCGATCAGGATCGGAATCAATGTACTCTGCGTGCCCGAGTACTGACTCGCGATCTGCCGTCTGCAATCCGTAATTTTTTCGTAGAACTCGGTGGTGTTCTCGCCTTTTTCCTCCGCCTTGTAATATTCCTTGAGGTTATACTCCAATTTTTTGCGAAGATCGCGCGCCGTTTGCACCGCCTGTTTTGGCGTGAGCATGTCGAGAATTTCCGCATCGTTGAACTCGAGATTTGCCTTGCCGCTGCTGCCCTTTTCGGAGTAAAGGCGGCTGAGCATCTTGTAATAGTCTTGTTCGGCGATGCTGCGCTCAACATAATACTCGTTTTTGACCGCGTCCCTGTCGAGATAATACGAGAACCGAATGTTGCCATCGATCGAATGACACACCTCATAGACCTTCGGCGCAAATTTCTCCATAAACTGAGCAAAGTTGGCGACCGACAACTCATTGATTTTCTCGACGAGTTTATCGGACTCGGGATCATCCGCATTCGAGAGGATCGTGTAGAGATCGTCGGCGTCGGGATTAAATTTTTCAAAGATGATCGTCTTGCACGTTTGTGCGGGCATCGTCATTCCTCCAATTCGTTGAAATACAGATTTTCAAAAGACTCTCGCTCGAGCGCATTTTTGAGACGCTCGGTGACGATGATCTCTTGGTTAACAGAATTAGCGATTTTAAAAATATCAAACCTCCCAATTTTTTTTCGAGCGATGACAATTTTCGAGACTTCGCAGCGCCGCTCAAACGGCTGCCGATTATCTTCCTCCTCTCCGACAACAAAAATGCTCCGTCCGCTATCAAGACAATCAATCCTCGGCGGCAGAGCCAGATAATATTCCTCAACTATGCCCCGCGCGGAGTTTGTCAATTGCACGGGCTTATAAAAAATATAATCCGCGTTGAATCGAGTGAACACTTGACGCATTTCAATCGAAACCAACGGGATCGTCTGATAAACAATGAAGTCGGGAAAAATGACGCCGCCCTCCGGCGCGATTTCGACGGTGATCGGCGCGTGATCGAGATACTGAAACTCCGAGTAAAGGCAACCGTCGAAGAGCACATCAATCCCGTCGCCAGGCACGACGTATTCTTCGACGCACGGTTGAGCATACATCTTATAAAATTTCATTCGAGCCTCAACCTTTCAACAGATCGTCTTTCATCGCGTAAAAGTAATTGGTTATGGTGACGAAGTACGGATAACTCGAGCGCGGGTCTTTCGCGAAGTTCGACAGATGCCTCCGAATATCGACAATCAAGCGCACGATCCTGTCTCGTACCTCTCTGACGCAGAGAGCGTTTAGCTCAATCGCGCGCTCGATGATTTTCATCTGCTCCATGACTTTCTCATCATAGCTGTACAGTTCTTTACCCGGAAAATTTTTTTCGATGGCATCTTTCAGCGTACCGTTGAGCTCGACCCGCTTGAACTTGTAAAGCTGCGCGTTCTCATCCATCTTGAATTTATGATGCGTATCATGCCATTGAATTTTGAGCTCGAGTTGCTCTTCAACGGCGCACATCAGATCAAAGCGCTCGATATTATCCGGCGTCGGAAACAAATCGCGAATTTTTTTCGTCAACGCATTTTTATCGAGCGTATTCTTATAAAACCCGCGGGATTTTTTGTCGAGCCAATTAAGAATATTATCGGAGCCGCTGAGCTGGAGCAATTGAATGCAATTGACGGCATCGTTGATGTCGAAGACGCGATTATCGGGCTCGTTGGGCGCGGGCGCTCGGGTGGGATCAAGGCGCAGGTTGCTGACGAAGTAACACTTAGGCAGTTTCTTCAAAATCTCATCGCCCGGTATGATGTGATGCGCGGCATAAGTCCACGGATCCATGTGCGTCTCACGAGTGATCTCATGTCGGCGGACGAGGGAGGCGACGTATGCACGATCGGCGGCGGTGAATTTCGGATTGCGCGTTGCCGACAATAACTGCCTACAGAACATTTCATCGTCCAATTTTTTTTTGCTGATCGAAAATCCCGCGATTGCCGTCAACGCCTGCAAATAATTCGTTAGTAGTTTTGCCGCATCCTTATCGACCTTCGCCGCGCAATGAGCTTCGACCTTGCCGCTCAATCGGAAGTTGCAAGCCTCCGAACAGTCAACGCACTTGAATTTTACTTCGGCGATATCAATTGATGGCATCACTGCCACTGATAAATTTTCCGCCGCTGATTTTTTTTCAGACGCTGGTAAATTTTCTGCCGCTGTTGATTTATTTTCTGCCGTTGCCGATAAATTTTCCAACGCCGTCGTATTCGACAATCCAAGACCTTTGCATAGATGTCCGTCGACGCCGCTCTTTGCGATAAGGATCGGGCTCGGCACCTTCGGCAGGGCTCTTGTACAAATTCCAAACGACAGTTGAGTTAGCATGGCGCGTCCGTCGATTTTTTTTGACGAATCAGTGTTGAGCCAACGAAGCACTGAACATTTGCAATCGGCGACCTTCAGCGTGTTGATGAGATGCGGAATGCATTTCCCCCTTCCCTCGAGCTTCAAGCCCTCGGTCAGCACGAGACTGCCGTTGTGTTTGATATGACGGTTAGCATTTTCCTTGGGCTTGAGCTCGACGAGCGGGCTCAACAAACATTTAAACGTCGCCTTTTCAGTCAGATAATCGATCACGTGATTACCACCTTCAAATATATTTTACAACATCGTTGCGCTTTTAATCAATAGCAAAAAAAATCCGCCTTTCGACGGATCATCAATTCCTAATTCCTAATTCCTAATTCCTAATTGCTTTCCAGCGCGTCCCACGCGTCATTCGCGCGCTCAACGTAGAGCCGCTGAATTTTTTTATTCTCCCCAATGCCCTTGAGGATCGTCTCGACTTGGAAGCCCTCCGCCTCCAAAATCTTTTTATGCGAGTCTTCCTCGTCGCCCGCCATATCATTATTGGCGTGATCGCCCGCCACCATCATCATCGGCATCAGAACAATTTTTTGCACCTTATGTTTTTTGAGCTTCGGAATCCAATCCTCCAGACGCGGCCAGCCTTCGACCGTGTAGATGTGCACGTCGTTGCGCCCCATCGCCTTTAACTTCGCCTGCATCACCGAGTAATATGCATTCGCCGGTTGCGGAGTGCCGTGTGCGAGCACCATGATCGCCGTGCCCTTCTTATACTTGCCGAAATCCATTGCCTGCATCGTCTCGAGCACGTCGTCGGGCTGCTCCTCTTGCCCCTGCCAATACATTAGCGACGTGCCGAGCGTCATCGCCTTAAATTGATTTTTGTACTGATGAAACACTCCGACATCATAGTTATATTCCATGCCCGGGATCACATCGAGCGACACCAGCGCAATTCGAGTGTAACCTTCGCGCTTGAGCTGATCGAGCGTCTCTTCGGGCGTCTTGTAATCGGATTTGCCCTCGTTCTCGATGATGTGATCGATCACTATGTGGCTCGTAAACGCCGTGACTACCTTGACGCCCTTATGCGCGTTGGCGATCGCCTTCACCGTCGCGTCGATGGTCTTTGCGCGCGTCTCCTTATACGTCGTGCCGAAGCTCAGGACGACGATCGCATCTTTGTTGACGGCGTTTTTCATGACGGGATTGACGTACTTCAGCACTCCGATCTGCGACGCTTGCAGGAGCGCGGGCGTCGGATTTTTGACTTCGTCGTTGAGCGAATAAGCGGCGTCGACCTGCGCCGAACCCAACAGCGCGGTGCACATCAACGACGCCGCCAACAATTTTTTCCAATTCTTCAAAGCAAACATCTCCTTTAAGATATTCGCTCATACATTCCAACGGCAACATCTTACAATCGATCCGCGCGGATGTCAACCGATCAATTGAAGGACGACGAAGATCACCAGCCCGACGATTGAGCCGACGATCGAGCCGTTGAGTCGAATCCAAACGAAGTCGATCCGCGCGGATGTCAGCCGATCAATTGAAGTACGACGAAGATCACCAGCCCGACGAATGAGCCGACGATCGAGCCGTTGAGCCGAATCCAAATGAAGTCGAGAATCGTTCCGCGCGGATTTCAACCGATCAGTTGAAGTACGACGAAGATCACGAGCCCGACGAATGAGCCGACGATCGAGCCGTTGAGTCGAATCCAAATGAAGTCGGGCTCCGCCTTGTCGTAGACGAGTTTGTTGAGCTGTTCGTCGGTAAGTTTTTGCAGGACGTTTTGAGCGATCGTTCCGACGAGCGGGCGGGCGTAGAGCGCGGTGCGCGCGATCAGATCATAAATAAATTTCTCGACGGAGGCACGAACCTTGCCGTCGGTCTTGAGGATCACCAGCGCGTTTGAATACTCGAGATAAAGAACTTCGGCGAGCGCGGAGCCGATCGTGCGTTCCTTTTGGACGACGGGCTTATCGAGATCGGTCTCGAGGACGGGTTTCGACGCGTCGGCGCAAACGGCGTTGACGAGTTTATCGACGCGCATCGATGTCAATTGGCGCTCAATGCCGGTGAGCGTCTTGACGATGATATCTTCGATGGGGAGCCCGTTGACGGTGTCGAGCTGAAGGTCGTCGACGAAGTCTTTGAATTCGTCGGTGTCGGCGAGCTTTGACGTGGTAGTGCGGCACTGATTGAGCACCAACTGTTGAAGGGGCGAATCGTCGCTGAGCTCGTCGAGGAATTTCAGGAGTTGGACTTGCATCAATTCGGACGCCTCGACGTAATTGACGAGGTCGAGCATTTCTGCGAGCCCCGTCATGAGGATTGAGAAAGCGCCGCCTGCATTGGTTTTTTCCTGAGCGTATTTTTCGAGAGTGCTTTGAAGGAGTTGACGAGTTTCGGGCGATTGCGCCTTGACGCGGACGCGTTTAACGATGTGAATGAAAAGTTCCTTATCCTTGCCGGAGTTTTTAATCCAGCGTCCGAGTTCGGCGACGAGCAGATCGGGCGGGACGTCTCTGATGGCGCGACGAAGTTCGGTAGCGATGCGTCTAGCGACGAAATTTTTATTGAGATTGACGAAGAAAGATTTGATCTCGTCGAGGATAAGCCCGATGACGAATTTACGAGTTTCTTCCTGTTCGAGCCGATTGATGAGTTGCGGTAGGAGTTGAAGCTGATTAAGTTTATTGAAGATGGCGCGGCGAGAGAAAAATTCCTGTTGGACCATGGTAACGGAGGCGTCGATAAATTCTTGACGGCGGCTCGGAAGAATGGCGGTATGATAAGGAAAGCCGAGGGGCTTGCGAAAAAGAGCGGTGACGGCAAACCAATCGGCGATGCCTCCGACCATGGCGGCCTCAGCGACGAACAAAAAGCACTCGACGAAAATATTATCCGGGAAAATCATGCGGAAGCCGACGGCGGAGAGGAAGGCAAGCGCGGTGCAGGCGAGCACCTTGTCGGCAGTATTCCAATTAGACATCAAACGAACTCCTTTCAAAGAAAAGACAAGCGCCGTCGACGCGGGTGGGCATGCTGTCCTCAGTTGGGCGCCGCTGATGGGGGCGGGAGCGGCGGCGGCGCCCCTTTTTAAAACGGTCTCAAAATTTCAGCAGCCACGAAACGACGTAAAGCCCGACGCCGACGCACGCCCCGCAGACCGCGCCGTTGATCCGAATCATCTGCAGGTCGTCAGACACGCGGCTTTCGACGAACTCCGTCAACTGTTGATCGTCAAGTTTATTGAGCCGCTCGTTGATGAGCTCGGGAATCGTCGCGTGATAATCGTCAAGAATCTGCTCAACGGATTTTTTGACGAACCGATCAAAGGCGTCCTGTTGCATGGGGCTGTTGATGAAACCGTCAATCTTATCATCGATAAGTTTTTCGAGGGCGTTGCGCCATTGAAGCTCGTCGGGATTGAGCTCGACGTCAGCGTTGGGATTGGGCTTGGCAACGGAGGTGACGTAGGACGAGCCCTTGATATTTTTGTCGAGCCACATCTGAACGTAATCGGCGATGTGTACGTTGGTAGTGAAAAACGACTTGACGGCGCCGACGAAATTGCGCGCGGAGGAATCGGTTGCAATGGACTTTAGGAGCGCGTTGAAGGCGCCGAACAACTCATTGGTGGAGGCGGCGTCGCCCGGGTCGACGGGCTCGCCGTTGAGCGCGCTGATGGTGGACGCAATTTTTTTGTCGACGTTATCATTGAGGATGGAAAGTATTTTCTCATCGTTGAGATTGATGGCGGAGAGGACAAAGGCGCGTCCGGTATTGGAGCCCTCGTACTCACGACGGAGTGAAGTAATTTTTTGAAGGACGGCGCGCTGGACGGTGGGAGCGTGGAAGATGGATTGCGCGGCGTCGCAAATGAAGGCGAGAATTTTTTTCGAGTGATGTTTTTTTGAAAGGACATTGGCGAGCGCGGTGGTGATCTGAGTGGGGTCGACGGAGGAAATTTCCTTTTGGACGAGCGGGGTAACGGATTGAGCGAAGTGATGAGTATTGGACTTGGCGGCGATTTCGGCGAGGAGATTAAAAATAATATTTTTGAGCTTACGTCGACCGTTATTGCGATTGAAATAATCGATGAGGAGGAGGGCGGTGTTTTGTTCGCGGACGGTGCTCATGATGTTACGAGTGTTGAGGAGATCGTTTGAGACGAACTCGACGATGGCGTCCATAATGCGTTTTCGATTGCGGATCAAAATTTGAGTGCGGAAGGAAATACCGAGGGGCTTACGAAAAAGAGCGGTGACGGCGAACCAATCAGCGAGCCCGCCGATGGTGGCGGAGAGTAGGGCGTGATTGACGAGCCCGAGGGAAAAATGACCGGCGGCGGTGACAGGCGCGATGGGGCTGACGGTTGGGATGGTGAATGCGGCGCCGATGGCACTGAGGGCGAGAGTGATGTTGGCTTTCCATTTATTATTCAAGAGGCGAACCTTCTCTCTGCAAATTATCTTAGAGATTATAACATATTATTTTCATTCTGCCGCAAAAAATTTTTTCCCATCCGTCCGCCTCTGAAAGCTACCGCCTTCGACTGCAAAAGGGGGCGCTGCCGACGCAGTCCGAGCGACAGCGTCTCAACTCGTCTGTTGCCGATGGATGGGGCGCCGCCGACGCGGGCGGAAACCACGGGCTAATTTGTGCGCCGCCGATGTGGATTGAGCGCCGAGCTCAAGGTTGAGGCGCCGACGACGCGGGTGGGAACCTCTTCCTCCATTGGGCGCTGTCGTTCGGGGGCGGGAGCGGCGGCGGCGCCCCACAAAAAAATTTTAAAAAAGCCCTTGACAAACGAATTTTAGACTGTTATCATACGCAAGTCGTTTGATTCGACGCGTTCTTTCAAATCTAAACAATACATTTTGTGCAAGCTAACGTTAAGAGCCAAGTTTCAACGGAGAGTTTGATCCTGGCTCAGGACGAACGCTGGCGGCGTGCCTAACACATGCAA
>CALGGP010000185.1 GCA_937915885.1 uncultured Selenomonadales bacterium
GGGAGGGCGGGATAAATGATTAAAAGAGGTGAAGACCTTACATGAAAATTAATCCTGAAGAAATCACCGCGATAATCAAGAATCAGATTAAGAATTACAACGTCGACCTGAACGTTGACGATGTCGGCACGGTCATTGAGATCGGCGACGGCATTGCGCACATTCACGGGCTCGACAAGGCGATGAGCGGCGAGCTGCTCGACTTCGGCAATGACATTTACGGGCTGGTGCTCAACCTTGAGCAAGACAACGTCGGCGCGGTTATCCTCGGCGGCGATACGAAGGTCGAGGAAGGCGACACGGTCAAGCGGACGGGCAAAATCATGCAGGTTCCCGTCGGCGACGCGATGATCGGTCGAGTGGTTGACGCGCTCGGACGTCCGATCGACGGCAAAGGTCCGATCGCGACGACGGAGGCTCGACCCGTCGAATATCCGGCGCCCGGCATTGCGGATCGTAAATCCGTGCATGAGCCGTTGCAGACGGGCTTGAAAGCGATTGACGCGCTCGTTCCGATCGGACGCGGGCAGCGCGAGCTGATAATCGGCGACCGCGGCACGGGCAAATCGGCTATCGCGGTCGATACGATCATCAATCAAAAGGGGCAAAACTGTATCTGCATCTACGTCGCGATCGGTCAGAAGGCATCGACGGTGGCGCGCGTCGTCAAGACGCTCGAGGATCACGGCGCGATGGCTTATACGATCGTCGTGGCGGCGACCGCTGCCGATTCCGCTCCGCTCCAGTACTTGGCGCCGTATGCGGGCGTTGCGATGGCGGAGTATTTCATGTATAAGCGCAATGACAAAGGTCAGGGCGGGCACTGCCTGTGCATCTACGACGACTTGACGAAACACGCGGCGGCGTATCGTGCAATGTCTCTGCTGTTGAGACGACCGCCGGGTCGTGAGGCGTATCCGGGCGATGTTTTCTATCTGCATTCGCGTCTGCTCGAGCGCGCGGCAAAACTGTCGGACGATCTCGGCGCGGGATCGATCACGGCGCTCCCCGTCATCGAAACGCAAGCGGGCGACGTTTCCGCTTACATTCCGACGAACGTCATCTCGATCACCGACGGTCAGATCATGCTCGAGACCGATGCATTTTACTCCGGCATTCGTCCCGCAATCAGCGTCGGCTTGAGCGTGTCGCGCGTCGGCGGCTCGGCGCAGATCAAGGCGATGAAACAAGTCGCCGGCACCATGCGCCTCGATCTGGCGCAGTATCGTGAGCTGGCGTCGTTCGCACAATTCGCGTCCGATCTCGACAAGGCGACGAAGGCTCAACTCGATCGCGGCGCGCGCATGGTCGAAACTCTTAAACAGGCGCAATACTCGCCGTTGCAGGTCGAGGATCAAGTCATAACGATATTCGCCGCCGTCCGAGGATTTTTGACGGACATTCCGACCGAAAAAGTTGTGCAGTTCGACAACGATCTGATCAAATTCATGCACAGTCAACATCCTGAAGTCGGCAAGAAAATCGTCGCGCAGAAGAAACTCGACGACGCGCTCGAAGCCGAAATTTCAAACGCAATCAAGCAATTCAAAGACACGGTCGCATACAAGATGGACGCGGAGTAAGGCGGTGAATTGACTTGGCAAGTTTACAAGACATTCGCCGTCGAATAAAGAGCGTCAAGAGCACGCAGAAGATCACCAACGCGATGAACATGGTCGCGACATCGAAACTCCGTCGGGCGAAGGAAGCGGCGGTCGCCAACAAACCTTATGCCGAAAAAACTCGCGCGGTCGTTCAGAACGTGGCGGCGCATACCGAAGGATTCAGTCATCCGATGCTCGAGATTCATGAAAGCGGCAAGCGGCTGATTCTGGTGATCGCCGCCGATAAGGGCTTGGCGGGCGCGTATTCGAGCAATATTTTCAAGGCGACGCATGCGGAGTTGGAAGTCAACGGCGTCGAGGACAAAAATAATATCGAGCTGGTGACGGTCGGACGAAAGGCGCGGGATCACTTCAGACTTCGCGGCTACTCGATCGCGCGGAGCTATACCGGCATCAGCGAACGCCCGAAGTACGAGAACGCCAAGGAGATCGCCGAATATCTGATACAAAAATTCGAGACGGGCGATATCAAGGATATTGTCATGATCTATACTCGATTCGTGTCGGCGATCTCGTGCGTGCCGGAGACGGTCAAGCTGCTGCCGTTTGAAAAAGAAAGCGGCGCGGAGGAACAATCGAGCGGCATTCGATCGGAATATATTTACGAGCCGTCGGCGGAGGCGGTGTTGAGTCATCTGCTGCCGCAGTATTTGATCACGGTGATCTACGCGGCGATGTTGCAAGCGGCGGCGTCGGAGCTGTCGTCGCGAATGAACGCGATGCAGAACGCGACCGACAACGCCGAAGAACTGATCAGCAAGCTCGATCTGTATTACAATAAGGTGCGTCAGGCGGGCATCACCAACGAAATTACGGAGATAGTCGGCGGCGCGAACGCGCTCAACTGACGAAGGAGTGATATTTTTGGCTAAAGGTAAAGTCGTGCAGGTCATCGGCGCGGTCGTCGACATCGAATTTCCGGCGGGCGAATTGCCGGAGATATTGAACGCGATCCACATCACCGGACAATCCGGCAACGTCAAGATCGATCTGATCGCCGAAGTCATGCAGCATCTCGGCGACAGCGTCACGCGTTGTATCGCAATGAGCTCGACGGACGGCTTGGTGCGCGGCATGGACGCCGACGACACCGGCTCGCCGATCAAAGTTCCCGTCGGTCCCGAGTGCCTCGGTCGCGTCTTCAACGTGCTCGGCAAGACCGTCGATAAAAATCCCAAGCCGGTCGGCAACAAAGAATTTTGGCCCATTCATCGAAAGGCGCCGTCGTTCGATCAACAAGAGACCTCGACGCAAATTCTCGAGACGGGCATCAAAGTCGTCGATCTGATCGCGCCGTACTCTCGCGGCGGTAAGATCGGATTGTTCGGCGGCGCGGGCGTCGGAAAAACCGTTCTGATCATGGAGCTGATTCATAACATCGCCACCGAGCACAGCGGCTATTCGGTGTTCTCGGGCGTCGGCGAGCGCACGCGCGAAGGCAACGATCTCTGGACGGAAATGACGGAGTCGGGCGTTATCGACAAGACGGCGCTCGTCTACGGGCAGATGAACGAACCGCCGGGCGCGCGTATGCGCGTGGGCTTGACGGGCTTGACGATGGCGGAGTATTTCCGTGATGCCGAAGGTCGCGACGTGCTGTTGTTCATCGACAACATCTTCCGTTTCATTCAGGCGGGCTCGGAAGTGTCGGCACTGCTCGGGCGCATGCCGTCCGCCGTCGGTTATCAGCCGACATTGACAACGGACGTCGGCGCGCTACAAGAAAGAATTACGTCGACGAAGAAAGGCTCGATCACGTCGGTGCAGGCGGTCTACGTCCCCGCGGACGATTTGACGGACCCGGCGCCGGCGGCAACGTTTACACATCTCGACGCAACAACGGTGTTGAGCCGTCAGATCGCGGAGCTCGGAATTTATCCCGCCGTCGATCCGCTGGATTCGACGTCAAGAATTCTCGATCCGCACGTGATCGGCGAAGAGCATTATCAGGTTGCGCGCGGCGTTCAGGCGGTGCTGCAGAAGTACAAGGAACTGCAAGATATCATCGCGATCCTCGGCATGGAAGAACTGTCAGACGACGATAAATTGACGGTCAGTCGCGCGCGTAAAATTCAGCGCTTCCTGTCGCAACCGTTTGCGGTCGCCGAAGTGTTCACCGGCTCGCCCGGCAAATATGTCCCGCTCAAGGATACGATTCGCGGCTTCAAAGAAATCCTCGACGGCAAGTATGACGATCTGCCGGAGGCGTCGTTCTACATGGTCGGCAACATCGACGAGGCGGTCGAGAAATCGAAAAAACTCAAGTAATTGAAGGGAGCGATCATCGTGGCGACCATTCGACTTGAGGTAGTCTCGCCGGATCGACAGGTGTGCGATCGTGAGATCGGAATGTTGATCGTGCGGTCGACGGGCGGCGAGCTGGGAATATTGCCGCGGCACGCGCCGTTGGTGACGGGCTTGATCCCGCACGTGATGAGGATCAAACAGGGGCTCGGCGGCGGCGAAGAAGAAGTGATGGCGATCGGCGGAGGCTTTATGGAAGTGACGCCGGAAAAAATCACGATCCTCGCGGCGGCGGCTGAAGAGCCGAAAGATATAGACGTGGCTCGAGCGCAAGCGGCGTATCAACGAGCGAAGCAGAGGATCGAGGCGTATAAAACGGCGCCGAAGGACTCGGCAAGCATCGATATCGATCGGGCGCAATTGGCGTTGGCGCGGGCGATGGCTCGGTTGGCGGCAACCAAAAATCCGATCCAGTAAATTTTAATCCCGCCCACCCGCCCTTTAAAGGCTATCGCCTTCGACCGCGCGGGGCAACAGATTAGAGGGCGCCGCCGACGCTCCCACCCTCCGGTGACGGTGCCCAACCGAGGTCAGCATGCCCACCCTGCGTCGGCGGCGCATGTCCATTTTACGGTTGCCGCCCACGCGTCGGCGGCGCCCATATAAAAATTTCAGTCCCACAACTTCCACGGAGCCCGCCCGCCATTCCAAAGCGCCTCGAGATTGCGCTTGTCTCGGATTGTATCCATGCACTGCCAAAATCCGTTGTGCTTATACGCCATCACTTCGCCCGCCGCCACCATCCGATTCATCGGCTCATTTTCAAACATATAATCGCCCGTAATGTAGTCAAACACATTCGGCTCGATCACCATGAAGCCGCCGTTAATGTCGACCACATCTTTTTGCGTCTTCTCGCGAAACGCCTTCACACGATTGCCGTCGAACTCGATCACGCCGAATTGCGTAGCGGGGTGCACCGACGTCAACGTAACCGTCTTGCCGTGCGTCTCATGAAATGCAAGCAGCGCATTGATGTCGACATCCGACACGCCGTCGCCGTACGTCATCATAAACCTCTCGCCGTTGAGGTACGGACGGATTTTCATCAGTCGACCGCCCGTATTCGTCTCGTAGCCGGTGTTGATCACCGTCACCTTCCACGGCTCCGAAAAATCGTTGTGCACCGTCACCTTGCCGCCCTCGGTGAAGTCAAACGTCACGTCGGAATTATAAAGGCTGTGATTCGCGAAAAATTCTTTGATGATGTGCTGCTTATAGCCCGCGCAAATGATGAACTCGTTGAAGCCGAAGTGCGAATAGATTTTCATGATGTGCCAAAGGATTGGGCGCCCGCCTATCTCGATCATCGGCTTCGGAATGAATTGCGACTCCTCTCTAATGCGCGTGCCCAAGCCGCCCGCCAACAATACTACCTTCAAAATTTTTTCCTCCGATCTTGTTTCTCCTGCCCGTCGTAAAAGGCGGGCGCCGCCGTCCTGGCTTCCGCGCGGAGCGACGATTAATTTTCCGCCCGTCCTTTGAGAATGTTCGTGCGCTGCCGGCGCGGGGTGGGCATCGCTGCCACAATTCGGGCGCCGCGCTCGGGGGGCGGGAGCGTCGGCGGCGCCCTTCAACCCGTCACTATTTTTTACTCCACGACGGCAGTTTGATGTTGCCTCCGTTGTACAACGCCTGCGTCATCGCCGCGATCGTTTTCTCCATCATCGGCACCTCCCGCCCGTTGTACTTCTCGAAAAACGCCCGTTGCAGAGCGCCCGTCGCCTTGCACAGCCACACTATGATCGTGTGTCGTAATTCTTCATTCGACGTCAAAAATTTTTTCCGACGCCAGAACTCCGCCACTTCCTCCGCAAAGTTGATGTAGATTTGCACCCACGTCCCAACTTGTTGCGAGTCTTGACCCGAGTGCACCCGCCGCGCGCTCAAAAATTCGTCAATCCAAAACATATCGCCCTGCTCGAGCAAATACAGCCACTGCGAATAATCGCCGAGTGAGTTCGGATTGTTGACCACATTCGGACGCCGACGCCAAAATTTTTTATCCTCGTCGATCAAAAATTTTTTCTTGATCAGCACCGTCGTCGGCTCCCCAACGCGATTTGCCGTATACATCAGCAGTTCCTTCGCAATTTCTTCGCCCGAATACCGCCCCGTTTGAGTGCGTAACGGCTCCATTTGCCCCATCACACGCCCGTTTTCATCGATATTATGTCGACGCGAGCTCACCAGTGACACCGTCGGCTCGTTGCGATACGCCTCCACCATCCGCTCCAGCTTTGGAGGATAAAACACATCGTCGTCGAGCAGCCAACTGTAATATTCCGCCTCCGAGTGCTCACGTTGATATTTTTCGAGGAACCCGAAATTTTTGGCGGCATCAAATCCGGGATTGCGAAAATATTTTATTCGAGCGTCCTTCTCAAGGTACGGACGGATCGCCGCATTGGTCGCCTCGTCGGTGCTGTCGTCGCTCACGACAATCTCAATGTTGCGATACGTCTGATTGAGCGCACTTTCGAGCGCCACTTTAAAAAATTGCGGGCGATTGAATGTCGGGATCAGCACCTGCACCTTCGGGAATATTTCCGACGAGTACTCGCTCAAAAATTTTTTTCGACAGTCCTCGTCCATCGGCACCGCCTCCGAGCGATGCCACACCCACGGCGCCTGCTGTCGAACGACCACGCATTTATAGCCCTTGCGTCGAAACTCGAGCGATTGAGCCATGTCGCCGAACGAATCTTTATCGAACAGATCGGCGCGCCAATCCACGTCGTATTGCGTCGCCAACATAAAGCCGTCAAGCGCCTCGACTTCTTCAAACCGCCCGTCAATCGCCTGCCACTCGAATATTTTTTGCGACGCGCCCAGACACATTTTCCCGCATCGTTTGACGGATTGATACGAACTGCCGTTGGTCGACAGTACTTTCGCGCCCGAACAGCCGATCATACCGATCGTCGGCTCCGCGCGGAACATTTCAATCAGATCGTCTATGATGTTTCGATTGATGAACACGGCGCGGTCGTCGATGTAAATTTTATATTTGGCGTCGGATTCGTGCATCGCGTCATTGAAGGCGCGCCAACGAGCGCCGTTGACGAGCGCCGCCGTCGGACGCAAGCCGCTCGGCACGTTGAGCGACATAATCATTTGCTTGACGGCGCCGATATTATTTTTGTCGGTGACGTGAATTATTACCGCGATTTTATTTTCGTCCATCGCGCGCCTCTCAATGGTGGAACAAGCGAATGTGCGTCATCGACATTGCGATCCCGTACTTATTGCACGTGTCGATGACGTTGTCGTCGCGAATCGAGCCGCCGGATTGGGCGACGTACTTGACGCCGGACTTATGCGCGCGTTCGATGTTATCGCCGAAGGGGAAGAAGGCGTCGGAGCCGAGCGATACGCCGTCGAGTTTTTTGATCCAATCGATTTTTTGATCGACAGTCAAGGGCTCGGGCTTGGACGTAAAAATTCGTTGCCAATCGTCGCCGTCGAGCAGATCGCCGCTCTCGTTGCCGACGTACACATCGATTGCGTTGTCTCGATCGGGGCGCTTGACATCCGCGCGGAAGGGCAAATTCAAAACCTGCGGGTGCTGACGGAGCCACCACGTATCGGCTTTTGATCCCGCGAGCCGAGTGCAATGAACGCGAGACTGTTGACCGGCGCCGATGCCGATCGCCTGCCCGTCCTTGACGTAGCAGACGGAATTCGATTGCGTATATTTGAGAGTGATCAGCGCAATCATGAGGTCGCGTTTTGCGTCGTCGGGAATTTTCGCGACGGTCGGAATGTCGATCAAACAGTCGGGCGTAATTTCGATGTTATTGCGTGACTGCTCGAAAGTGACGCCGAAAATTTCTTTGTGCTCAAGAGTCGGCGGCTCGAAATTGGGATCGATCTGGAGGATCAGATATGAGCCCTTGCGTTTTGATTTAAGAATTTCGAGCGCCTCGGGGGTGTAGGAGGGAGCGATGATGCCGTCGGAGACTTCGCGCTTAAGGTAAAGCGCGGTTGGCGCGTCGCACTCGTCGGAGAGCGCGGCGAAGTCGCCGTAAGAGGACATGCGATCGGCGCCGCGCGCTCGGACGTAGGCGTTTGCGATCGGCGAAAGTTCGATGTCCTCGACGAAATAAATATTGTTGAGAATGTCGTCGAGCGGAAGTCCGACGGCGGCGCCTGCGGGGCTGACGTGTTTGAAAGACGCGGCGGACGGCAAATTGGTGGCGCGACGGAGTTCTCTGACGAGTTGCCACGAGTTGAGCGCGTCGAGCAGATTGATGTAGCCCGGTCGACCGTTGAGCACTTTGAAGGGTAATTGCTCGGCGAAAACTTTAGCGGGTTTTTGATTCGGATTGCAACCGTATTTTAATTCAAGTTCCTGCATGAAAAAATCACTTCCCATGAAAAAATTTATCCCGCCCACC
>CALGGP010000186.1 GCA_937915885.1 uncultured Selenomonadales bacterium
GAGCCTCTCCAGGAAAAACTCAAGGAGTTCACCCAGAGCCGCTATGACAGCCGCAGGGGATACTATGGCACTGTCGGCGACAAATGCGTCATCAAGAACTCGTCCATCATCAAGGACGTCAGGATAGGTGACTGCTGCTACATCAAGGGCGCCAGCAAAATCAAGAACGTGACCATCAATTCTTCTGACAAGGAACCGACCCAGATCGGCGAGAACGTCATCATGTATTCGGATTCAAAAATTTTGGGAGCTGCCCGCGTCGGCGACAACTGCATTATCAGCGCAAACTGCTATATCAAAGACGATGAGATTCCGTCCGACAGCATCGTCTTCGGACAACACCCGAATTTGCTCATCAAGCCCGTCAAGCGTCCCGTGCCTCCGAAGGACGCGAATTAGAAAATTTATTAGGAAGGCGATCCATATGAATATACTGTTCACCATTTGCGGACGCGCCGGCTCGAAAGGCTGCAAAAATAAAAACATCAGCTCGTTGCATGGAGTGCCGCTCGTTTATTATCCGATCGCCGCGATTAAACTTTACCGCGCGGCTCATCCCGACGACAACGTGTCGATCGCGCTCAACACCGACAGTCCCGAGCTTCAACGGCTCGTCGACAATCAAACCATGATCGACGATATCATCAGCGTCCCGCGTAAGCCCGAGTTTGCCAACTCCGTTGCCGCTAAGGTCGACGTCATCAAAGATTCTTATCTGCGCGTCAAGGAAAAAACCGGTCGCAATTTTGATGCCGTGCTCGATCTCGACATCACCTCCCCCATGAGACGCGTCCGCGATATCGAAAATATCATCGCCGAGTTCACTTCCAAGCCCGAGTACGACGTCGTTTATACTGCCGTCCCCGCGCGGAGGAATCCGTATTTTAATATGGCGATGGCGATGCCGGACGGTTTTTATAAAAAGGTGTGCGCGTCGAATTTTACCGCTCGGCAACAGGTGCCCGCCATTTTCGAGCTTAACGCTTGCATTTACGCGTTCCGCCCCGCGCTCTTGGATTCCGATATCGACAGGACTATCATGGAGTATAAATGCGGGCTCGTCGTCATGCCCGATTATCTCGTGCTCGACATCGATTCCGAGGACGATCTCAAGATGATGGAGTATTTGTATCGTTATCACGTCGAAAACGATCCAGAGCTGAAAGAAGTCTACGACATTGCCTGTAACAATTGAAAATACTAAAAACCGCCCGCGCCTTTCGACGTGAGCGGTTCTTTTTTTTATCCGTTTATATTTCATGCGACTGCATCATAGCCGAGCTGCAGAGCATACATATTTTTTTCAACCGTTGAGGGCGGCACGCGATTCGCCACCGACCGTTTGATCGTGTCGAGTTCGACGATTTTCGTCAGCTTTACCAGCGCTCCCAGCGCCACGATGTTTGCGAACAATGCCTTACCGACTTTTTCAACCGCCAATTTCGTGATCGGAACCGGTATCGCTTTCTTCACTTTCGGCACGTTCGGTACCAAATCCGAATCGACCACTAACACTCCGTCCGGATCCATGTCCTCGAAGTACTTGTCCGCCGCCTTCTGTGTCATCGCCAATACACAGTTCGGGTGTTTGACGTGCGGGTGGAAGATTTTTCCATCGTCGATGATGACTTCGGACTTCGATGCTCCGCCGCGCGCCTCCGGCCCGTAGGACTGAGACTGCACCGCTTGCTTCCCTTCCGATACGGCTGCTTCCGCCAAGATGATTGCTGCCGTGATGACTCCTTGTCCGCCTGATCCTGAAAGTCTCATCTGTGTTCTCATTGTCGGTTCCTCCTGCAATTCTCTCTGCCGTCTATGTCGTTTGCCAGATATGATCTATGACTGATTCCTTATAGTTCGTATTATAAGCAAAAAAAAATGAAAGTCAAGTGCTTTCATCGATGTATACCGTCATTCAAAAATTTTTTTGTGGGGCGCCGCCGACGCTCCCACCCACAAGTGGCAGCGTCCAACCAAGGAAGCGGTTCCCACCCGCGCCGGCGGCGCCTGTCCTTTAATTACGCATTGCTTTTTTATTTTGTCGCCAGCTCGATCACCTGATCATAAGCCGTGTCGTAGTCGACCGCCTCCGATTGATGGAATAAGCCGATCGGGAATTTGCCTTCCGATTTTTTTTCGTCCGGTAATTTGTCCCAAGCCGACTTCATCACCGCGTTGTCGCGCATCCATGCCATCATCTTTGCCGGCTCACCCAATTTGTTTCTTCGACCGTACGCCGTCGGACACTGAACGAGCGCCTCTATAAACGAAAAGCCTTTGTTGTCGAGCCCGTCACGGATCATTTTGATCAGGTGCTGGACGTGAAACGCCGTCGAGCGAGCCACATACGTCGCGCCCGCCGCTTGCGCCAGATTGCATGCATCAAACGGTCGATCGATCGAGCCGTAGGGAGCCGTCGTCGCTTTCTTGCCGAGCGGAGTCATCGGCGACGCTTGACCGCCCGTCATCCCGTAAATGTTATTGTTGAACAGCACCACCGTTAAATCGATGTTCCGTCGGCAGCCGTGGATAAAATGTCCGCCGCCAATCGCCGTGCAGTCGCCGTCGCCCGTGATCACTATTACATTCAGCTCGGGACGCGCCAATTTGATCCCCGTCGCAAACGGGATCGCCCGACCGTGCGCCGTGTGAAGCGTGTCGAAATCCATATAGCCCGACGCTCGAGAACTGCAACCGATTCCTGAGACTATAACAGTATTATCCTGCGTCCAACCGTCCTTGCCGTCGATTGCTTGAACGATCGCCTTCATCGCGATCCCGTTGCCGCAACCCGGACACCACAAATGCGGCAGCCGATTCCTCCGAAAATATTTTTCATACGCCCGCTCAATCATGAGAGATCACCTCCACGTGCACCGACCGACCGTCCGTTATCCGATCGCCGCCGCGCTCGATTTTTTCTATCATTCGATCGATCGCCTCTTCGATCTCCTCGGGCTCAAATATCTGCATGTTGTACTTCGCGCACAACTCCACCGCGCATCGTCCGTTCGCCGCTCGACGCACTTCATTGACCACTTGCCCGTAGTTGAGCTCGACGACCAACATTCCTTTCACTCTCGACGCCAGATCGTAAATCGCTTTGTCGGCGAAGGGCCAAATCGTGATCAATCGGAGCATCCCGACATTGATTCCGCGCTCGCGCGCCTCCACTACCGCCTCATATGCCGTCCGCGCCGTTCCTCCGAACGACACCACCGCATATTCCGCATCGTCCATGAAAATTTCTTCGACCTTGACAATGTCATCGACCGCGCGCTCGATCTTTTGATGCAATCGTCGGATCGCATCCTCCGTCACCTTCGGACTGCCGACGGGGAAGCCCGTTTCGTCGTGAATCAAGCCCGTCACATGAATATGATAGCCCTCGCCGAAATCCGCAATGTTGGGCACTAAATCATCATCGGGCGCATACGGCTCGTAGCCTTCCGCCCGCGTTTTTTTCGGTCGACGGCGCGGATATACTTCAACTTCGTCCGGCAGCTCGACTTTCTCTCTCAAATGCCCGACTATCTCGTCCATCAACAATATCACCGGCGTGCGGAATTGCTCCGATAAATTCACGCTCCGAACCACCAATTCAAACGCCTCGCGCACGCTCCACGGGCTGACCGCGATGATCGGGTGGTCGCCGTGCGTACCCCAACGCGCCTGCATCACGTCACTCTGACTCGGCGCCGTCGGTTGCCCCGTCGAAGGTCCTACGCGTTGCACGTTGACGATCACCACGGGAATTTCCGCCGCCGCCGCATAGCCGATCAACTCTTGCTTAAGGCTGATGCCCGGTCCCGACGACGCCGTCAAAACTTTGCGCCCCGCCAGCGACGCTCCGAGTACCACGCCCATGCTCGCGATCTCATCTTCCATTTGGATAAAATTGCCGCCGACTTTCGGCAACATTTTCGCCATGCCCTCGGCAATCTCCGTCGACGGCGTGATCGGATATCCTCCGAAAAATCTCACGCCCGCCATCAGCGCGCCCTCCGCTACCGCCTCGTTGCCTTGCATCAATCGCGCTTCGCTCATTTCGAGACCGCCTCCTTCACCTTCTCGACAAAGATCGCATAATCCGGACAGCGCAATTCGCATTGCCCGCACGCGATGCATTTTTCTTGGTCGGCGACGTACACTTTGCCGAGCGGGTCGAGCGCCAGCACCTGTTTCGGGCAAAACGCCACGCATATCCCGCAGCCCTTGCAGCGCTCGTTCTTAATCGTAAATTCCGCCTTCATCAATCAAGCCTCCGACTCTAATAAATTGCTCATAGATACTATAATTCAAATTGAATATTGTCAAGTCGATTGGCATGTATACCAACAGGCGCCGACGACGCGGGTGGGAACCGCTATAAAAAGTTGGGCGCCGAGCTCCGTGGGTGGGGGCGTCGGCGGCGCCATAAAAAATGGAGCGAAAAAAAATGAGGCGGGCGCCCCTCACAGTTTTATTCCTTGATCCCACTCGCGGGGCCAAACTCTTTCGGCGATGTCGACGATCGGCTCGACGAGTTCATCAGCGTTTGCAATTTTGATCACCCGTCGGCGCCCGTCGATTTCAGCCGTCGTCAATCTGATTCGCAACACTCCGATCAGTTCCGCGCGGAGCTCGACCGTCACGTCGTCGCGATCCTCTTCAATGATCTCCGAATTAATTGATTCGACCAGCCGATCGAAATGATATCCGCAGAAGCCGATCGGATCGGACGAAAACGGCGGCGGCGATGTAAATTTTTGATTGAAGTACGATTGAATGACGCGCGTGATCAATCCGATGTGCACCGAACGAAACAGCGCGTTATACGCCCGCAGCGCCGTCGCTCCGAATTTAAACAACAGATCGTCGGGATATTTTTTATGGAACCGATCACAGTTGAGCGCCAACTGATCAATCGCATCGTCGTAACCGAGATCGATGAATTTCTTCAGATCGACCCGCGTCGTCAATCGATCATAGTCCCGAGCGTTGATCGCAGAAATTATTTCTTCGACCGCTCCGCGCGGAGTCTCAATCGAAGTCGGCATATTTCTCACCGTAGCCGTAATGCTCGATCACATAATCCAAATCCTTATCGCCGCGCCCGCTCAGATTGACGAGGATCGAGCCCGTGCCCATTTCTTTAGCAAGTTTCATCGCATAAGCGACGGCGTGAGAACTTTCGAGCGCGGGGATAATTCCTTCGTATCTCGACAGTTTGAAGAACGCATCGACAGCCTCTTCGTCCGACGCAACTTCGTACTTCACCCGACCGACATCACGCAAAAACGCATGCTCGGGACCGACGCTCGGATAATCGAGACCGCTCGCGATCGAGTAGACGGGCGCCGGATTGCCTTCCGCGTCCTTCAACATGATGCTGTCAAAGCCGTGCATCACGCCCTCGGTGCCGTAGCTCATCGACGCCGCGTGATCGCCCATGTCCTTACCGCGTCCGAGCGGCTCGACGCCTACGATGTCGACGGGATCGTTGACGAACGGCAGGAAAAATCCGATCGAATTGGAGCCGCCGCCCACGCACGCCGTCACCACATCGGGCAGGAAGCCCATCATATCTTGGAACTGCTCACGCGCCTCGACGCCCACGACGTATTGAAAATCTCTGACCATCATCGGGAACGGGTGAGGTCCGACCGCCGAGCCGATACAATAAATCGTCGTCTCGTAATTTTGCAGATAGTCTTCAAACGCCGCGTCGACCGCCTCTTTGAGAGTTTTCAAGCCCGTCGAGACCGGAACGACTTCCGCACCGAGCACTTTCATGCGCGCGACATTCGGAGCCTGCTTGGCGATATCGACTTCGCCCATGTAGATCGAACACTCGAGCCCGAAGAAGGCGGCGGCAGTCGCGAGCGCCACGCCATGTTGACCCGCGCCGGTCTCTGCGATGATGCGTTTTTTGCCCATGAACTGAGCGAGAAGCCCTTCGCCCATGCAGTGGTTAAGTTTATGCGCGCCGGTGTGATTCAAATCTTCGCGCTTGAGGTAAATCTGACAGCTGCCGAGTTTGCGCGACAGAGTTTTGCAGTGATAGACGGGCGTCGGGCGTCCCTGAAACTCGCGGCGAATGCGACGGAGCTCGTTGATGAAGTCCGACGAGTGGCAGATCGTCTGATAGGCGTGCGTGATCTCGCGGAACGCGGGGATCAATTGCTCGGGAAGGTAGGCGCCGCCGTATTTGCCGAATCGCCCGTCGGCATCGGGATATTGTTTAAGATATCTGCTGAAATCCATTGGATTGCTCCTCTCAAAAATATTTTCCCACCCGCCCGCCC
>CALGGP010000187.1 GCA_937915885.1 uncultured Selenomonadales bacterium
CCTTCGACGGACGTGCGCCGCCGACGCGGGTGGGCATGCCTTCCTCAGTTGGGCGCCACGCTCGGGGGCGGGAGCGGCGGCGGCGCCTTTTTCAATCGGTGGGATAAAAAAATTTTAGTAGTGAGGAATCGGGCATTGGCGAGAATCTCTAAGAAAATCAAAAAGAAACTCACTCCGAAGCCGACGGAGCAATCGAAGCAAAAAGAAACGGTCGGCAAAGATTATCTGTTGATTGGCGTGATTGCGTTTACGTTCATCGTGATGGTGGTGGGCTGGCCGACAATCTCAAACATCAATCGCGCGCTGTACTTTACACTGCTGCTATCGCTGTCGATGACTTACACTCAACGGCATTACGATCTCAACGAAATTCAAGACCTGTGGGTGCGGCGGATCGGGACGGCGGCAATGGGCGTGGCGATGGTGCTGTTCGTCTTCACGCTCTACACACAATTCATCGCGAGCTGATTGGGGGAAAAACGATGCAGGCGATAAAAATTCAGGACAACATTTATTGGGTGGGCGCGATCGATTGGTCGATGAGAAATTTTCACGGCTACGAGACGGGTCGCGGCACGACCTACAACGCGTATCTGATTATCGACGAGCGGATCACGTTGATCGACACGGTGAAGGCGCCGTTCAAAGAAGAGCTGATAGCGCGGATATCGAGCGTGATCGATCCGTCGAAAATCGATGTGATCGTGTCGAGCCACGTTGAGCCGGATCATTCGAGCGCGTTGCCGTTCATAGCGGCGTTGGCTCCGACGGCGGAGATCATTACGAGCAATCCGAACGGGCTTAAAGGTTTGACGGCGCGGTACGGGCAATTAAATTATAAAGCGGTGAAGGCGGGCGATTCGATCTCGATCGGGAGTCGGACGCTGCAATTTGTTCCGACGCCGATGCTGCATTGGCCCGACTCGATGGTGACGTATTGTCCCGAGGAGAAAATTTTATTCTCGAATGATGCGTTCGGCGAGCACTATGCGACGGCGCGATTGTTCGACGACGAGAACGATCCCGACGTGATCATGTACGAGTCGAAAAAATACTACGCAAATATATTGATGCCGTTCGGAAAGCAAGCGCAAACTGCGTTGAAGGCGCTCGGCGGCTTGGATATTGATCTGATAGCGACGGGGCATGGAGTGATCCGTCGTCAATCGATCAATCGGATTGTTGAAAGTTATCGGCAGTGGTCCGGCGGCGCGGTTGAGGATCGAGCGGTGGTGGTATTCGATTCGATGTGGGGCTCGACGGAAAAAATTGCGAAAACGATCGTCGAGGCGTTTGCGTCAAAAGGAATTGCAGCGGCGTATTACGACATCAAAGCAAATGCGATGAGCGATATCGTGACGGACGTGTTTACGAGCAAATATTTGGCGGTGGGCAGTCCGACGATCAACAATCAGATGATGCCGACGATAGCATCGTTCCTGTGCTACATCAAAGGCTTGCGACCGATCAATCATGCGGGCTTTGCATTCGGCTCGTACGGTTGGGGCGGGCAATCGATCGGATTGGTTGAGGACGAATTGCGCGCGGCGGGCGTTGAGATCATACTCGACAAGATCAGAGTGACGAATGTCCCGACGACGGATCAATTGTCGGAGATCGCGACAAAAATACAATCGATCGCATAAAAAAATTCCGCGCGGAGCAAAAAAAATAAGCCGTGCCCGATCTTCGGACGCGGCTTTTAAATTTGTTGTGGCAATGATCGATATCTATTTACGTTTTTCGATGAGAGTCCAAACGTGCGGCTTATTGATCCCGTGCTGAGTATTCGACGGCGGACGCGCGGGGCAACCTCCGCCCGTCTGAGGTTTACCCATGCTTGCCGGACGCGTCTCCGTCCGACCGCAGTACTTGCACTGATACACATTCGTCCCTGTCGCCATAAATGATCACTTCCTTACTTGGCGTCGGCTTTGTCATTTTTGGAGAGCTTACTGATACCGTAGGCGGCAACCCCGAGCGCCGTCAACAGCGCCGCGCCCTTGGTAATGGTTTTATTGCCTTCCTCGTGTTCGCGCGCCAACTGATCGCCGACCGCCTTGTACTGATTAACTTCGTTTTCGTTATCCTCTTTGATCGAGTCGATGAGCATCTGCCCTAAAATGTCAAGCATATAATCACTTCCTTTTACGTTCGAGCGAAGGCTCAATTATTTTTTTTCGGCGAGCTTACTGATGCCGAACGCAGCGAGCGCACCGATCACCCCGATTTTGGCGATGTTGCCCGCCATCTTGGAATCCGACTCATCCATTTTGGCAGCAACGCCCTCTGCGATCTCCCGCTCCTGTCGACGCTTCTGATCTTCGGAATCCGAGATGTCCACGACTTTTTCCGCAATGTCGAGAAGTGTACCGAGCATAATTATCCCTCCTTCAAAAACTGATCGCGAAGCTCATTGACCATCGCGACATACTGTTTTCGGCACCGCTCATAATCACCTGCCTCGATGAACTTCAGGCACCGGCTCAAATAATTTTTCCAAACGGCTTTATAAATCTCCGCCGCCCCCTTGAGCCGATCGATCCGAGCAACGATTTTCGGCGCAATCGCATAGTATTCATCGATCAACGCTCGACCGTCGCTCTGTTCGATCAGCCAACCGTCGCGGAAATTCCTGAACGCCGTCAATTCATAGCAATCATCGGGCTTGCCGAACGCACCGCACACCGCCGTTGTGATGAAACAACCGCCCCCGTTGTTTTGCGGCGGCGGAGGCGCCTGCTTTTGTTCCGACGAATTGAGATCATCCAAAAATTTTTTTGCCGTCCTCTTGGTCTCGCCTTCGGAATTGTTGTAAGCGATATTGAGCAGCCGTCGCAATTCGTTGAGATCGGTCGAGTCATTTGCCAACTTGCACAGCGCCAAAGACAATGCCGCCATACCGTTTTTATTATTGAGCCGCAATGCGTAATCGAGATAATACTCGGCTTTGCCGCGATCGGTCGGCATATTTGGGTTATCGTCCATATTGAAAAATATAGCGCCGAGTTCTGCCGCCGAGTCACTGTCATTGTTCACATTGACATTTCTGGTGAACCATTCGACCGCCTCATCAAACCTGCCGACTTTTTCCGCTATGACGCCGAGGAAGTACAGACAGACATCATTATTGATCTGAACCCCTTCGAGCGCCCAATTCCGCGCCTCGTCATACTCCATTCGATTGAAATGATACACGACCCTATCCTCAATCGTTTTGATGTCGTCGGTGCTCAATTCTTGTGTGTTCGACAAATAAATTCACCTCCTCATTCGATCTCCGAAAGAATACCGTCCCCAAAAATACTGCAGAGCTTTGCGCGCGCTTTACTCTCCACCTCGGCGTCGATGTACATCTGCGCCATCACGAGTGCCACTCCGATCGCGCTCGCATCGTCGGAATAACCGACAATCGGCGTGAAGTCCGGAATCAAATCGAACGGCGAGATAAAATATCCCAGCGCCGCTATGATTCCCGCCTTGACTTTCATCGGGCAATTGGGATTTTCCGTGACGTAATACAATTTCATCGCGTTGTGAATCAATCCGAGCCCCGCCTTCTTGACGGTGCTCTTGACTTTATCCAAAAATTTTCCGTCCGAATACTTACCGCTGTACTTGTCCAAATCAACTTCCTTGCCGTCAAAATCCATCTCGAGTTTCTTTTGCGGCTCATCGCTTTTCTTCATGTCGCCCATCCGCTTCACCTCCTCTTACAATCGATATTGTATAACAGTAGTTATAAGGTGTCAAGATCAATTAACAATATGGTTAGTAAAATTAATGAGTGAGGACGTGTTGACGTGGTGAGACGAGTTAATCTTTATCGGCAAATTCCGCCAGTACCAACGCCGCGACAAAGGCAATCGCGATCGAATCGAAAAATCCGCTGGAGGTGAAGATGTATATCAACGGCGTAATTAATACCGTAAAACCAAAAATGCGTCCGGTTTTCTCCGACTCTTTTCTTTTCTTGCGTACCTCCGCTTGTAATTCGGCATTCTTGGCAGCGATGATACTGTCGGCATCGTTTTTGACTTCGTTGACCGATTTTTCTTCAACGGTGCTCTTTCCGGACTCACTCTCGGATACTTTATTTTGTTGAGAACCGGGCATAGTCGGCTCGGGCATGCTCGCCAACTCTCGTTTCAGCCTTCCGTATTCAGCCAAAAATCCGTCGTAAGTGCTCATATTCGACCAACGCTTACGTTCAACTTCGTTTTTGAATGTGATCCCCAGCTGTTGTAATTCCCACAGTGCGTCATGGGAGCCATGGAGCGCCGCCTTTTTTAGCCACTTAAATCTCTCGTCGAGATTTTCATGTAACATCCCGAGTTTATACATCGCCTTGTTACTGCCAAACCGAGTGGCAGCTTTTTGATACCACATCAGCGCTTTCTCATGATCTTTCGCGACGGGATATTTTAATTCAAGCGGCTTATATTCTCCCGGAAGTCCGACCTTTTTTCCATCGACTCTTTCTCCTTCAACAGCGCCCACAAACTGCTTCCAGTGATTAGCGTTGTGACTGAAATTTGCGCTTTTGTAGCCTTCCCACTCGTTATCGTACATGCAGCCCAGCTGATACATTGCCTCACCCGAGCCTAGGCGAGCGGCTTCCTCGTAACAGCGTTTTGCCTTTTCGCCGTCCACCTTTTGGCAGGCATCATTTCCTTCCTCCAACGCTTTTTCCCAAGGCGCGGGGATATTTATTGCCTCATCTCCGCCCATTGCCTTTAATATGGTTTCCAACTCGGTTACAAATTTTTTCAGATGCTCGTCGGCGTGAATGTCAATCCCGAACTCCGTCGCCAATTGTTTTATGTTCTTATAATCCTTCCTGATGGTCTGATAATCGAGGGTGAACTGATAATAATCATCGGCACTCTTGCCGCGATAGAGAACCTCATAAAGTCCTGTGGGCATTTTGGTTTGCAACTTGTACTTGAACATCGCAATGCTGTACTGATTGCGACATTGGCGGTACAGTGCATTCATTTTTTCAAGGTCCCGACGATCATTCGCGCTGAGCCTGTACGATTGACCGTCGCCGGATAACATCGTCTCGATAGTGCTGATTATGGTATCTGCGGTGTCCAATTGATCCTTGTAGAAATCAATATTGTCGTCGCCGATCCGAATGTTTTTTACGTTTAGGATCGCCTTATTTTTTACGAGGTCCGCTCTCAACGTCTGCATTAACTGCGCCGCAATTTCTTCGGTGCTCATCGATTCCGGCGTTTCGATTTTATCGACCAACGGACTCCCACATTTGGGACAAAATTTTGCATTGTCCTTGAATTCCAATGAGCACTTCTTACAGAATTTCATGGGCGATCGACCTCCAATCTCAGTACATCTCCATCGCGTTGTAGTCATCGAATCGGGATGCAAATTTTTGCCAAGCGTAGGCAAGTTCCCCATTGCGTTCGACATTTTTGATTCCGAAGTCGTATATCTCGGAGAGAATTTTCATCGCCGGAGGATAGCAATGCTCAATTGCCGTGTTTATGTATCGAAGCCCTTTCTCGGGCTCGTCCTTCGTAAACACGCGGCTGACCAATTTTCGATTGGGTTCCAATATGCAGTCTGCGGGATCGCAATACCAGAGACCGGCTCTCGCCATTGCAAAGATGCAACCTTCGTCCGCCATCTTCTTAATGCTGTAGACGCAATTTATTTTGACCGTAGCATTGACTTTATCATCGGTGTACAAGTTTACCAGCAGAATGTATCGAGCGATCTTGAATCCCTCATCCGCTTTTGCTCTCAAGCGTCTTACGTCAATATGTTGCCTGTAATATTTCATGAGCAGATAACAGGCGTACGACAACGAACTGCGCTCGACCTGCTCCCACAGCACCTCCACTCCTCGCTCGTCAAAATTCCTCTCGATCGTTTTCTTGTAACTGAAAAACCGACCGCTCATCGCAATTATGTGATCGAACACCTCCAATTTTCCCTTCATTTTGTCGAGCTGATCCATTACGGATTTTTTGAGGGCTCGGAACCGCGCTTCGTCCAACTCCGGATGGAGCAACTGCAGTTGTTCTTGTTTCTGAAGTACATCGCTGAGCTCGTCGTCCTTTTTGGGCGCTAACTTTTCTACTTCCGTCGAGTACCAAACCGCCAATTGATCCAAAAAAATATCCTTCGTGCCGACGTACTCTGATATCGACAACAGCTCGGGATAAGTCGCGTCATTGAGCATGTAGAGCATGTAGCAGAGCAGCGGCTCGAACGGATTTTGATATATGGCGTTGATGATCTCCAACGGAGTAACCGGTCTGTAGTTTTGAGCTTTGCTTATGAGGCTCTCGGTATTTTTGATTGCATCTCGATCGAGGACGTGATGCAGACCGATGATCGGCACGACGCCGTTGAATACGTCTTGGCAGATTGCCTCCATGCAATCCTTGAGATACGCCGACATGTTCTTGCCATTGGCGAAACTTTTATCTCGAAACACTTTGTCCTTCAACTCGTCGAGCTTTTTGCGATCGCGCGAATCGGTAAGGCTGTCGCCGATGCTTCGGACGGCGTCGGTCGCCATATTCAGGAGCCCCGCCTTGATTGCACCGCTGATGGCGCCGGTAATGCCTTCACCGCCCCCGTACCATTTCGATCGGGAGTCTCGCTCGAGTTGACGATAGCTCGCCAATTGCTCGGCAACTTTTTGAACTTCAGCATACACATCCATAAACGGCTGAAGATATTTATTGGCGCTGACGGAGCCGTCATTTTGGCAGATTGTATAAAATTTTTCCGTGCTGATATTGACGTTGCGAGTACGCTTGATCACGCCGACCGCCATGTCAAGCGTCTCGCGGAGCTTATCGGCGAACAGTTTCATTCCGACAGAATATAATTCATCGAAGTTGTGAACTCTTCGGTCGTACTCGGAGGAAAATTCTTTCCTCTTGTTGTAGGCATTCACGACGAAGATTTTACGGACGGCGTTGTATTCGACGAACTCTTTGCCGAAAACATGTTCGACGCCCATCAGAGAAAATTTCACCTCGCCGGTTGCGATGTTCTCGAGCTTTGCGTTTTTGGTTTCGAGCTTGGATTTTTTCAATTTCTCCATGTGCTCGGCGATTGACAAGCCGCACTCCATACAAAACATTGCGTCGGGAAAAAGTTCGGCTCCACATTTGGGACAATACTTCAACACTCTCCTCAAGCCCCCTTCAAAAATGGATTTCATAACTCGTTGGAATTGTATAACGATAGTTGTAAAGTATCAAGGTCGATTAGTAATATGGTTAGTACAATTGTCGACAAAAGTTCTTTATCATTAGACGCGAAAACTAATGAGTGAGGACGTGTTGACGTGACGACGAACAGCGAATTTAATACGACCATCGGCAAGAGGATACGCCGATTGAGAGAAGCGCTCGGCAAGACGCGCGATCAGATTTCGGAGGAAGCAGGCATCTCGTCACAGTTTTTGTTTTACATCGAGACGGGGCAAAAAAGTATGTCGGCGAAGACGATCGTCAATCTGTCGAAGGCGCTCAACGTCTCGACGGATTATCTTTTACTGGGGCATGAGGAGTATTCGGCAATGCCGGGCGCGGCGGCGATCTCGAACATCGCAAAGATACTGGCGGGTTTGTCGCTCGACAAGTTGAGTTTGGCGGAAAAATTCATCGCCGATTTCTCCAACGGCGCTCGACAGAAATAAAAAAAGCCGCCGCCTTTGTCGGGCGACGGTCTCAAAAATCTTTTCAATCAATCAAGAATCCCATTCGCAGATAAAACCGAAGTTCGCAATTCCGTAATACGGATGATCACTTCCGTCCGATCCGATATCGTTCCAAGTCGCAAGCCAAAACTTGTTGACGTTTTTAGCGTCCCCAAGCAGCATGATGGTATCTTCGACACCACCGGCATTGTTGGGCTCGCCGTAACCCCAATGCGCATAAGTAAACGGCTCGTCAGTCACCCACTCCCAATTGCCCAAGTGATTTCGGAAGCCACCGAGCCAATATCCATGCTTGACGCCTTCCTGCATGATCAATTTGTAAATTTCTCCCTGCTCCTGTTCAGAGGTGATCGTCGCTAAATGTCCGCCGAGCGCCTTGCAACGTTGATTTGCCTCCTGCCACGTCATACCTTCGTTGAAAACTTTGTATCGATGCAGGTGATTTCCTTGATCAGAGTCATCGAACAATACCTTATCAAAGTTGTCAGTATCTATCAAAGCGATCACGACGACTTTGCACAGCGAGCCGTCCTCGGAAAATTTGACCTGCTCGTCTATCAATTTAAAGGCGGCTCGCGTAATGACCTTGATCTGATCTTGCGTGAGTTTGAAGTTGTTGGCTTCGCTGTAACTTTCGACAAAAAATCCGATCTGCTCGGCAAGTTTGCGTTTCGCGTCGGCAAGTGCAACTTCCTTTGCGGTCTCTTGAGTGTCTCGTTGACCAAGTCGATACTCACCCTCGGCAGAAACTTCTTGCGTCTCTGCGAATGCCGAAGGGCTGAAACACATCAACGCCATCAAACAGGACGCCAAAAATTTTTTCATGAGATTCATGTTCACCGCCTCCTCGGTTGATCTTTCAACGCTCGAAAAAATTTTCCTGCAATCAAAAACCGCCGCCTTCACCGACGACGGTTTTTGTTCGGACGGTCGATTGTCGATCAGCAATCTGCCATGGTTTTGCCGTTGCCGACAAGTCCCTCGAAATCGCTGATGAACTGATTGATCGCAGAGGTGATTGCCTCGTTCTTGACGAGCGCGAAGATCACATCGGGTGATGCCGTTGACGCTCCGATCCCGTACTCGGCGAGCTCGAGCAGCTGTTGAGAATTTTTGAAGCTGGCGGCAAGCACCTCCGCCTTGAAATTATTGTTTTTGAAGATGTCGTGAATGTGGCGGGCGATCTCGACGCCGTCATAGCCCATGTTGTCGATGCGGTTGATGTAAGGCGCGGCATACGAGGCGCCGGACTTCGCCGCGAGAAATGCCTGCAACGGAGTGTAGATCGCCGTCGCCGTAATGCTGATGCCTTCGTTTTTGAGAATGCGCATGGCTTTGAAGCCTTCTTGGATCGACGGGATTTTGACGTAGGTGTTATCGCCGAGCTCCTTGACGATGCGGTGCGCGTCGGCAATCATGCCCGTCGCCGTCCGAGCAATCACCTGAACATGCAGCTCCGCGTCGGCGCCGATGAAGTCTCTGATCTCGTGCAGAACTTCATAGGGATTGCGACCGCTCTTGGCGAGGATCGTGGGGTTGGTGGTGACGCCGTCGACGGGATAATACTCGTAGAGTTCCTTGATCTGTTCGATGTGCGCGTCGTCAATGATCAGTTTCATGTAATTCACTCCTTCAAAAAAATTAATCCCGCCCACCCATTAGGGGCTG
>CALGGP010000188.1 GCA_937915885.1 uncultured Selenomonadales bacterium
GCTCGGATTACATTCTCAATCGCTCGACGGCGACTGTCACCGCGATCTATGCGGGCGACGGCAACGATAAAATTGAAAACAGCGGAGCGCGGACGACGATTTACGGGGGCGCGGGCTCGGATTACATTCTCAATCGCTCGACGGCGACTGTCACCGCGATCTATGCGGGGGCGGGCGACGATTCCATCATCAATTACGCGTCGTATGTTACGATGAGCGGCGGGGCGGGCAATGATACAATCACTGCGGGCGGCTCGTACAAGGTGATCAATTATTTTTCGGGCGACGGCTACGATGTGATCACCGGCGTCACTGCCACCGACACGATCAACATCACCGGCGGCACCTATTCGACGGTCACGAGCGGCAACGATGTGATCGTCCGTGTCGGCTCCGGCTCGATGACGCTCAAAGACGCCGTCGGCAAATCCTACAAAATCAACGGCACGCCGACTCCGACCACGCCGACCGTTCCGTCCGGCAGCACGACCACCGTCAGCTTGACGTTCACTCTCGACCCGACGGGCTTCACCTATTCGGTCGATGACGACACCATGACTTTGCGCGACAGCAGCGGGCAATTCACTCTCACGATCAACGGCGCGTCAAATTTTTTGCGGGCGTATACAAGTTCCGCGCTCCCGAGCGGCGACGGCAATTGGTTGCCTGAAAATTATTGGTTCGAGCAGCCGATCGAAAATTCGCCGTTGGATGAGATCGTTTCGTCGGAGGCGGCGCTTGATCTCTCAACAGAATTTTTGATCCCGACCGCCAACGCTCAACAGTTAAAAGTTTTGACGGGCTCCGCGCGGATCGATCGAAGGAAATAAATTTTGACGGCAACAATAAAAGGGGCTTGCGCCCCGATTTTTTTTTATCGATAGAATTATTTTCGTCGGATGCTGCGCTCGATCTCTCGAAAGAATTTTTGAGCCCGACTGCCCCATCATTGGCAATCGCCGACGACTCCGCGCGGATCGATCGAAAAAAATAAATTTTGGCGGCAACAATAAAAGGGGCGCCGCTCGGCGGCTCGCCGTTGGACGAAATTGTTTCGACGGATGCGGCGCTTGATCTCTCGAAAGAATTTTTTGAGCCCGCCTGCCCAATCATTGGCAATCGCCGACGGCTCCGCGCGGCTCGATCGGAAGAAATAAATTTTGACGGCAATAATAAAAGGGGCTTGCGCCCCGATTTTTTTTGGATCGATAGAATTATTTTTTGCCGAGTGCGACGTACTGAGGAACGGTGGTCTCTTTTTCGTAGCACTTGAAAGCGTCATCGACGAGACGACGATCGGGCGGCGCAGTCAAAGCACTGATGATCGGCACGAGGATCAATCCGGCAATCATCGCGATTGCGCCCGCGTTTATCGGCGACTGCATGATCGCGGGGAACAGCGGACGGATTAACATATTCGCCGTCATCAGCACGACGCTGAAGGTGAAGCACGTCCAGCACGCCGCCGTCGTGACTTTTTTCGAGTAGAGCGAATACATGAAAGGCGCGAGGAATGCTCCCGCCATGGCGCCCCACGAGATGCCCATCATTTGAGCGATGAAGTTGACGGAGCTTTTATATTGGATGAGCGCGAGCACCGCCGAGATCGCAATGAAGATGACGATCAGCACGCGCATTAAGAAAACTTGTTTAGCCTCTGACATGGTCGGCGCGAAATTGTCTTTGATGAGATCGATTGCGAGCGTCGAGCTCGACGCGATGACCAACGACGACAGTGTTGACATCGACGCCGATAAAACTAAAATAACGATGAGCGCGATCATTCCCGCCGACAAGCCCGATAACATGGTCGGAATGATCGAGTCGAAACCGTTTGCGGCGATATCGATCTGATCGGAGAAAAGCCGTCCGAAACCGCCGAGGAAGTAACAGCCGCCCGCCACGACGAATGCAAACAGCGTCGAAATGATAGTGCCCTTTTGGATTGCCTGTTCGTTGGTGATGGCGTAGAATTTCTGAACCATTTGCGGCAAGCCCCAAGTACCGAGCGATGTCAGAATGACGACGAACAACAGATTGATCGGGTCGGGACCGAAAAACGAGGAAAAAATGCCCGGCGTGGTCGTAACCTTTTCGTCGGTGATGCGAGCGAGCCCGTCGAGCGCACTCATAAATCCGCCCTTCGACTCGAGCACGGCAACGATGACGGCGCTGATTCCGATCAACATGATCACGCCTTGAATGAAGTCGTTGATAGCGGTCGCCATGTAGCCGCCGGCAATGACGTAGATCGCCGTCAAGATCGCCATCAGCAGAATACAGACGGAATAATCGATGTCGAACGCCATGCCGAACAGTCGCGACAAGCCGTTGTAGAGCGACGCGGTGTAAGGGATCATAAAAATAAAAATGATGATCGACGCGCCGATCTTGAGACCGTCGGAGCCGAAGCGTTTGCCGAAGAATTGAGGCATGGTCGCCGAGTCAAGATGTTGGCTCATAATACGAGTGCGGCGCCCGAGGATGAACCACGCCATGAGCGAGCCGATGAGCGCGTTGCCAATGCCCGCCCACGTCGCGGCGATCCCGTACTTCCAACCGAATTGACCGGCGTAGCCGACGAAGACGACGGCGGAGAAATAACTCGTGCCGTAAGCAAATGCGGTGAGCCACGGACCGACGGAGCGTCCGCCGAGGACGAAGCCGTTGACGTCGGTGGTGTGCTTTCGACAGTAGAGCCCGATCGCAATCAGCAGCCCGAAGTATAGAATCAGTATAGCAATTTTCATGTCTGTGTCTCCTTATCGATGAAATGACAGCAACAAAAATTTTAGACACAGACGGCGCGCTTGTCAAGGATTGCCGTCGAGTGGAAAAAAATCGTCGTAAAAAACTCGACCGATTGATGCCCGCCCTTCCCGTTGACAGGAAATTTTTTTGCGCTATAATATCATAAGTGTTTCGATCACATGGTAAAGGAGACTGGATAATGGCACAACTCGATCTTACTAAATATGGAATCACCGGCACCACTGAAGTCGTTTATAATCCGACGTACGAAGTGCTCTTCAACGAAGAGACCAAGCCCGGTCTTGAGGGATTCGATAAAGGCGTCGAGACTGAACTCGGCGCTATCAACGTTATGACCGGCGAATTCACGGGGCGCTCGCCCAAGGATAAGTTCATCGTTTACGACGAGACGACCAAAGAAGGCGCGCCCGGCGAAATTTGGTGGACGACTCCCGAGTACAAAAACGACAACAAAAAATGCTCCGTCGAGTCTTGGAATAAGCTGAAGAAACTCGCTCAACAGGAACTCTCCAATAAGAAACTCTACGTCGTCGACGGCTTCTGCGGCACTCATAAGGACACCCGCATGAAGATTCGCTTCATCATGGAGGTCGCTTGGCAGGCGCACTTCGTCACCAACATGTTTATCCGTCCGAAAAACCAAGCCGAATTCGATCAGGGGCCCGACTTCGTCGTCTACAACGCGTCGAAGGCGAAGGTCGAAAACTTCAAAGAGCTCGGGCTCAACAGCACGACGGCGGTCGTCTTCAACGTCACCTCGAAAGAGCAGATCATCCTCAACACGTGGTACGGCGGCGAGATGAAGAAGGGCTTGTTCTCGATGATGAACTACTTCCTCCCGCTCAAGGGCATTGCCGCCATGCATTGCTCCGCCAACACCGATATGAACGGCGAAAACACCGCGATTTTCTTCGGACTGAGCGGCACCGGCAAGACGACTCTCTCGACCGATCCGAAGCGTCTGCTGATCGGCGACGACGAGCACGGTTGGGACGATCAAGGCGTGTTCAATTTCGAGGGCGGCTGTTACGCTAAGGTTATCAATCTTGATCCCGTTGCCGAGCCTGACATCTACGGCGCAATCCGCCGCGACGCACTCCTCGAGAACGTCACCGTCGATGAGAACGGCAAGATCGATTTCGCCGACAAGAGCGTCACCGAGAACACCCGCGTCAGTTATCCGATCTATCACATCAAAAAAATCGTCCGCCCCGACAGCCACGGTCCCGCCGCCAAATCCGTCATCTTCCTCAGCGCAGATGCTTTCGGAGTGCT
>CALGGP010000189.1 GCA_937915885.1 uncultured Selenomonadales bacterium
TTTCCCTACACGACGCTCTTCCGATCTGGGATCAAAATTTCGTCGCCCCGAAAAAAACGGGCGGGAGAAAAAAATGGAGTGAACATCATTGCCGATCAAGATACCGAACAATTTGCCGGCGTCGCACGTGCTCGAATCCGAAAATATTTTCGTGATGGACGCCGACCGCGCCTACAGTCAAGATATCCGTCCGCTGCGAATTTTAATTTTAAATCTGATGCCGATCAAACACGTCACAGAAACGCAACTGTTGAGACTGCTCGGCAACACGCCCCTGCAGGTCGAAGTCGACTTCATCTATACAAAATCCTACATTCCGACGCACACGTCGCAGGATTATCTGACGGAGTTCTACGGCACCTTCGATGACGTCCGTCGAAAAAAATACGACGGATTCATCATCACCGGCGCGCCCGTCGAGCTGCTCGACTTTGAGGACGTGCTCTATTGGGATGAGCTCGTCGAGATCATGGATTGGAGCCGCGCGAATGTCTATTCGACGTTCCACATCTGTTGGGGAGCGCAAGCCGCGCTGTATCATTACTACGGCGTGCCGAAATACAGTCTCGACTCGAAAATCTCGGGCGTGTTTCGACATCGATTGTGTGTCGAGCACGAAAAATTATTCCGCGGCTTCGACGATCGATTTTTCGTGCCGCACTCCCGTCATACTCAAATCCTCCGCGCGGATATCGAGAAGGTGCCGGAGCTGAAAATATTATCGGAGGGCGACGCGGGAGTGTATGCGATCGCGAATTTGGATCGGCGGCAATTTTTCATAACGGGGCATGCGGAATATGATCCGTTGACGCTGAAGTCGGAGTATGAGCGGGATTTGAAGGCGGGGCTCAATCCGCACGTGCCGGACAATTATTATCCGAATGACGATCCGTCGAAAGAACCGATCGTGCGTTGGCGGAGCGTGGCGCATTTGCTGTTTGCGAACTGGTTGAATTATTATGTGTATCAGGAGACGCCGTACGAAATCGACCGCATTTGAACGGAAGATTTTATGAGTAGCGTAAAAAAATTATTGGCGATCATGCTGACGGTCGGGCTGATGGCGGGCGGCTTGTCAACGGCGTCGGCGGACGAGTACGAGGAGGAGCCGCCGATTGATGAAGAATTCATCGAAGGAACGGTCGAAGAGGTGCCGGAGACGATATATAAATGGGTGCAATCGACGGCGCGGGCGAATTATTATTTCAACTATCGACGGATGGGCTATCGGCTCGACGAGGACGGATTTATCGATTTGGACGTGCTGATGGTGCCGACGCTGTTCATCTATGACGACGTGCAGAAGGAGGACGTGATCGCGAAGCGGAAATGGCGTAATCAATCGCGCGAGGGCTATGATAAGTTAGTCGGGCGTGCGGATTATTTAGAGTTTCGCTTGACGGACGGGACGGTGCGAGTGACGGAGCGTGTTGATCTCGACGAGCAATGGGGCGTGCTGGACGTGGATCGGAGCGGCGAGCCGATCGAGCTGTTGGGCATGTCGACGAGTAGCGTGGAATATAAATTTTATCGAGCGATCATCATCTGGGCGAAGTTGCATAACGGGGATCTGATCGAGCGCTCGAGCGGGAAGCTATCTCCGATCGAAATGAACTTGGAGGAGTCCGAGATGCCGATAATGAAGTTGGAGTTGCCATGAGAGCGGCGGTCGTCATTCCGATTTATAAGCCGTTCCGCGCGGATTTGACTTGGTACGAAAAAATATCGCTCGAGCGGTGCATAAAAATATTGGGGCATCACCCGATAATTTTTGTGGCGCCCGATGATCGGGACTTTGATTATCTGCCGACGGAGATCAATTATACGATCGAGACGTTTGATTCGATCTACTTCAGCAATATTCACGGCTACAATGCGTTGATGTTGCGCCCGGATTTTTACGAGCGCTTTCAACAATTCGAGTACATTCTGATCTGCCAACTTGACGCGTTTGTATTTTCGGATCGATTGGAAGAATTTTGTCGGCTCGGCTATGATTATATCGGCGCGCCGTGGCAGCTTGGCGTGGCGAAGGCGCTCAATCAATATCTTTGGGTCGGCAACGGAGGATTTTGTTTGCGACGAGTGCGGGCTTGTATCGATCTGCTCAAAAGCAATGCCGCACTGATAGATTCAATGCAAACGGCGGAGGATGTCGTGTTTTCATACATCGGAACAACGAAACCCGACGAGTTCAGGTTAGCGCCGATTCGGACGGCAAGTCAATTCTCCGTCGAGTATCTTCCAGAGCGGTACTATCGAAGAACAGAAAAAAAATTGCCGTTCGGCTGTCACGGTTGGCATAAGTTGAGCGCGAATTTCTATGCGCGAGTGATCGAGGCGTGCGGTTGCGATTTGAAACCTTACAAGCATTTGATGGGCTATGAGGATTTTGAAATGCGAGATGCCACGCTGAAGTCGTTGCTCCGTTGGCGACTGTTTCATCGATTCCATGAAAAATTGCCGATGATGCGATATCTGCCGTCGGATGAAATTTTTTATGCCTTCGCGCTCGACGGTGCAGAAGGCGCGTTGGTGCAGCGGCTTTACAACGAAGGTTTGAGGATCGCCAATCTCGACAACATTCCGTTCCTCGACAGCGACGAGCAGATCGATGCGCTATCGGAGGTGCTGAAGTTGATCGATGTGCGCGGGCTGTTGATCTCAATGAAAGACGATTCGGAGGCGGTCTTGAAAATGATCAATCGAAACGGTCTGATTTACGGGCGGCACTTCATTTCGTATTGGCGCGAAAGTTGGGTGCGATCGACAGAATTACTTCGACGGTTCAGTCGCTCGACCGTCGTTGGAGGCGAATAAAAATGAAAGCAGCCGTCGTGATCCCGATCTACAAACCGCGCCGTGCGGATTTGACTTGGTACGAAAAAATATCGCTCGAGCGGTGCATAAAAATATTGGGGCATCACCCGATAATTTTTGTGGCGCCCGATGATCGGGATTTTGATTATCTGCCGACGGAGATCGATTATTCGATCGAGACGTTCAATCAAAATTATTTTGCCGATAGAAACGGCTACAATGTGCTGATGATCAATCCGAAGTTTTATAAACGTTTTCGCGCCTACGATTATATTTTGATCTGCCAGCTCGACGCATTTGTGTTTTCGGATCGCTTGGAAGAATTTTGTCGGCTCGGCTACGACTACATTGGTGCACCGTGGCCGCTCGGCATCGGACGAAGGTACAAACAATTTCTCAACGTAGGCAACGGCGGATTTTCATTACGCCGCGTCAAGGCTTGCATAAACGTGTTGTCTCGCAAAAAAAAAATGATCTCTTCGATGCGAAGCACTGAGGACTTAGTATTTTCGTATCTCGGAAAAATTCTGCCAAACGAATTCAAAGTTGCGCCTCTTCGGATTGCAAGTCGATTTTCATTTGAAGAATTACCCGAGCGGTACTATCGAAAAAATAAAGGTGTCTTGCCGTTCGGTTGCCATGCTTGGCACAAAAACAGCCGTCAATTTTATATTCAAGTGTTTGCAGAATCGGGCTGTGATCTGACGCCGTACGAGCAGCTGATGAATGATTTTGATCTTTTCGGTCAAGATGCAATGCTCAACAGTTTTCTAAAGCATCGACTTACTCTTCGATTGAAACAGAACGGTTCCATCTTGAGATATTTACCCACAGGCGAAGAATTTTTCGTGCTCCTTGTTGACCGGCAATCGATTAGTTTGATGGAACACCTCCGCGCGGAAGGGCTAAAGATAATCAACGAAGACAGAATTGTAATCGCGCTCGACGACAAGATTTTGCAGGCGGTGTCGAATTTTTCGGTGCGGATCAATCGTCGAGGGCTGTTACTGAGCATGGAAGATGACACATCGACGATGACTAAACTGCTCGGCATGGAAATTAAGTATGGCGAACGATTCATTTCATTTTGGCAGGAATATAAACGACAGTCGACGGAATTGCTCCGTCAAGTTTCGAGTGCGGAGGAATTTTGATATGAGAGCCGCAATAATGATCCCGATTTACAAACCGCGCCGTGCGGATTTAACTTGGTACGAAAAAATATCGCTCGAGCGTTGCATTGAAGTGCTCGGGCGTTATCCGCTCGTGTTCGTCGCGCCCGAAGGTCGGACATTTGATTATCTGCCGACGGAGATCGACTACACCGTTGAAACTTTTGATGAGAGATATTTCGGCAGCCTCTACAGTTATAATGCGCTGATGTTGAGCCCGAAATTCTACGAGCGATTTTCAAATTACGAGTACATTTTGATCTATCAGCTCGACGCGTTTGTGTTTTCGGATCGATTGGAAGAATTTTGTCGGCTCGGCTATGATTACATCGGCGCGCCGTGGCCCGTCGGCATCGGAATAAAAGGGACGCTGTATCTAAGCGTCGGCAACGGAGGATTTTGTTTGCGACGAGTGCAGGCTTGCATTGACTTGCTCAAAAATCATTCGGACTTTCTGAAATCAACGCAAATGCCGGAGGACGCAATTTTTTCGTACTTAGGCAGAATGAATCCCGACGAGTTTAAGGTGGCTCCGCTTCGGACGGCAAGCGAATTTTCATTTGAAATTTTACCCGAACGGTATTATCGGAAGAACGGAAATAAGTTGCCGTTCGGCTGTCATGGCTACCACCGATACGGATTAAATTTTTACGGGCGTTTTTTTTCCGAGTGCGGCTACGATCTTGCGCCGTACGAGCATTTGAGGAAAGCGCATGATCTTTATTATCGGGACGTGGCAATCGATAAATTACTTGATCGCCGTCTGTTGTCTCGATTGCGGGAAGGACATTCGCTCCGATATTATTTGCCGAGTGATGAAGAATTTTTTGTGTTTCTTGCCGACCGTCAATCGCTCGAGCTGCTTAATCGGCTCCGCGCGGAGGGGCTAAAGATAATCAACGAGGACAGAATTGTGATCGCGCTCGACGACAAAATTTTAAACATGGTGGCGAACATCTTATCTCGAATCAATCGTCGCGGGCTGTTGTTGAGCATAAAAAATGATACGCCGATCGCGATGAAGTTAATCCACGCGGGATTCAAGTACGGCGGCAGATTTATATCGCTCCAACAGGAGTTTCGACGACGCCAGTTGGCAGTGCTCCGCCGAATGTTAGGCGCAACGATCGGCTAACGCCTCACTTCTTCTTCTTGACGATCAATTTTACTATGACGGTGCTGCTCACCTTTTCGATCACAGTAGCTTTCGCCTTCTGCTTCTGTTGATCGATTTTATTTTTTACCTCCGACTTCGTCTGCTCGATTTTCGCGTCGATCTTTTTTTTCTTGCGCTCGGCGTTGACGACTACCAAATCCGGTATCGTCTCCTTCAGACTGTCCTGCTTCGACCGATTACAATGCTTGCACAGCCCCTGTAGGTTGGCAATGTGATCCGGACCGCCGTAGTGCTGCGGAATGATGTGGTCGACATCCATATCTTTCTTGCGAAATTTGCCGCCGCACTTCCGGCACGTATACCAACCGTGGTCGGATTTTGTCTCCTCAAAATATTTTTGTCGATAATTGCCCATAAATTATCCTCCCCAAAAATTATCCGCGATATATCCGCGCCTCCAACGGGCGCAATTTCAACGGCTCAGGATTGTGCTCGCTGCCGAGTAATATTTTCAGCTCCGCGAACGACTTCGGCAGTTTCGCCTCCGACGTCGAGAAATTCACCGCCGTGATCAATTTTTTCGTCCCGAGCGTGCGCTCGAACGCAAATATCTGCTCGTCGCGCGGCAACAATTCTTTGTACGTCCCGCTCAACAGCTCCTCGTGCGCCAGCCGAAAATCCGTCAGTTCCAAATACCACATCAGCACCGGATTGTTGACGGGCGTCGCCTTCGACCAATCGATCGGCAGCCGCGCATTGTCACGACTTCGCGTCTGCACACATTCAAGCGCCTCCGTCGCCGTCAAGCCTTCCTTCAACGCAAACTCGTATTGCGCATGCGTTTGTATGTCTTCGTATTCATCGATCGACGACCGATTGACATTCGTCACGCCCAGTTCTTGTCCCTCGTAGATGAACGGCGTCCCGCGCATCGTCAACAACACCGTCGCCAACGCTCGCGCCGCTTTGATCGGATCGGCGTCCGACGCAAAGTATTGATTCACTCCGCGCGGCTGGTCGTGATTCTCGAAAAAGATCGGATACCAACCGTTTTGCGCCGTCGCCTGTTGGCTCGCCGTCAACGCCGACTTCAACTCCGTCAACTTCCAACGACGCGGGCGACACCACACCTCGTTCTCGATCCCCAACCCCAAATGACTGAACTCGAACAGCATATCGAACACGCCGTCCGTCCCGACCCAATCCTTTAGTTGCGACGGCTTGACGCTGTTAGCCTCGCCCACCGTCACGATGTCCCGACCGTCGAAGCACTCTCGCTTAAACTCATGCAGAAAATCTAAAATGCCGTCGGTGTTCGCCGTCATCGTATGAATGTTGATCATTCCGTCGGCGCCGTCGGGCGTGCCGTTGACGAACTTCGACGGTTTTTTGATGTAGACGATCGCATCGATGCGGAAGCCGCCCACGCCGCGATCGATCCAGCTCCGCGCGGAGTCGTAAAGCGCGCGACGGACGGCAGGATTCTCCCAATTGAGATCGGGCTGCTCCTTCGCAAACGTGTGCAGATAATATTGTTGACGCTCCGCGCTCCACGTCCAAGCGCTCCCACCGAAGATCGAGCGCCAATTGGTGGGCTCATGCCCGTCGACCGCATCACGCCAGATGTACCAATCCGCCTTCGGATTCGAGCGATCGGACTTCGACTCGACGAACCACGGATGCCGATCGGAACTGTGATTGTAGACCAAATCCATGATAATTTTTATGCCGCGCGCCCGTGCCTCTTCAATCAGCTCGTCGAAGTCGCTCATCGTGCCGTAGCGCGGATCAATCGTCGTGTAATCGGAAATGTCGTAGCCGTTGTCGACCATGGGCGAAGGATAAATCGGCGTGATCCAAATCGCCCCGACGTTGAGGCTCTGAAGATAGTCGAGCCTAGCGATAATCCCGCGCAAATCGCCGACGCCGTCACCGTTGGCATCGTTGAAACTCTTCGCGTAGATTTGATAGAAAACCGTCCGTTGCCACCATTTTTGATTGCTTTCCGCCATCGTGATCCCTCCGAACGGATCGATCATCAAGCCCGCAGTCAGCGCGATCGATCCCTTGATAAACTCTCGTCGATTCATAACTTCACCTCAAAATTTTTTCGATAAAGGACGGGGCGCTGCCGGCACGGGTGGGAACTGCGTCCTCAGTTGGGCGTCGCACTCGGAGGGCGGGAGTGCCGGCGGCGCCCGAAAAAATTTTTGTTCCATGCGGGAGCCGCTCTCAATTAAAATTATGATTGCGTCGAAGGTCGCGTCGCGCGATGAAAAATGCAATCGTCAACGGCACGCACGCTCCCAGCCACGCCAACGGATTTGATAAACACGCGCCCACGTAGCCGTAGATGTCGACCAAAAATATCGCCGCCAACACTCTCATTATCAGCTCCATCGCGCCCGCCACCGTCGGCACGAAACTTTGTCCAAGCCCCTGCAACGTGAATCGGAAGATGAACAGCAGAGACAATATCCAATAGCACACGCCGTTGATCACCAAAAATTGTCGCCCGTAGTCGATGATTTGCTCCTGACCGTCGCCCACAAACAGATGCATGATGTCGGCGCCGAACATTATGTTGAATATCGCCACCGCCACGCTGAACGAGCACGACATCATCACGCATTTCTTGACGCCCTCCTCGATCCGAGAAAATTTTTTGGCGCCGAAATTTTGAGCGGTGAACGCCGCGATCGCCACGCCGAATGACATCATCGGCATCACCGCAATCCCGTCAACCCGATGCGCCGCCGCATACGCCGCCACTTCGAGCGGTCCGAGATTGTTGAGCGCGACCTGCAACACCACCGCGCCGATTGCTATTATAGACGTTTGAAATCCCATCGGCAATCCGATTCGCGCGTGCTCCCATAACACCGCCCGATCAATTTTCCAATCCGCGCGGAGCGTGTGCAAAATCGGGACGCGCCGACGTATGTAGTTGAAGATGATCAGATTGCCGATTACGATCGAGACGATTGTTGCCGCCGCCGCGCCCGGGATGCCGCCGTCAAGCACGATGATCGCAATCGGCTCGAGTATGATGTTGATCGTCAACGTCGCCGCTTGAAATACCGTCGGCATTTTCGAGTCGCCGAGCGCGCGCAGTAAATTCGATTGAAGTTGCAGCCCGATGAAGGCGCTCATGCCGCCGTAGATGATCACGATGAACGAATAGGAGCCGTCGATGATGGCGGGCGGCGTGTCCATCAGCTCGAGCAGGTCGCGGCAAAACGTCACGCCGAAAATCGTCAGCACGATCGAGACCGCAATCGAAAGCACCGTGCAGGCGACGACGCTTTGACGAATGCCGACAAAATCTTTCGCGCCGAAGCGTTGACCGGTGTAGATGGTGACGCCGCTCGTCGTGCCCATGACGAAGCCGAGCACGAGGAACATCAGCGGACCGGTGCAGCCGACGGCGGCGAGCGCCTCAACGCCGAGGAAACGCCCGACGATCAGCGTGTCGACGAAGCCGTAGAGTTGTTGGAAGATGTTGCCGGCGAGCAGCGGCAGGGTGAAGAGGAAAATTAATTTCGCGGGATCGCCCACGGTTAAATCTTTGACGGCGGAATTCTTATCCATTCATAAATCCTCGATATTTTTTATCCGACACACCCGCCCGTTTGTCCTACGGACGGATTGAAAGGGGCGCCGCCAACGCCCCCACCCTCCAATGCGGCGCCCCAATTGTGGAAGTGGTTCCCACCCGCGTCGGCGGCGCCCGCTCTTCGTACAGCGCCTTTAGCGCAGGCGTCGCCCCGCACTCAACCGCTACTCTGTCAACTGTATGTAAGCAGCCTCGACGTCGGACATGTAGGCGGCGGCGTCCATCAGCGGCGAACACTCCATCATCGATCGCAATTCTCGACGATATTTTTCAATCCGATCGACGTCACCCGCCAATTCGATCGCCTTCGCAATATATTCTTCGTCCGTCGACGCGCATAATTCTGCAGCCCTGATATTCGACAGGAAACTCAATCCGAAGCGCGTCCCGTGACGATCGCCCGCCCGAGTGATCACCGGCACGCCCATATACAACGCGTCACATGTCGTCCCGCCGCCGACATACGGATAACTGTCCAACATCACATCGACCGCGCCGAACGCCTTCAAATAATTTTTGTAATCGGAGCCGCCCTCAACCGTCACCCGATCTGGAGCGATCGACGCCGTGCGGAGCCGACCAATCGCAATCTCCTCAACGAATTTCGAGTTAAACACCGTGCTTTTTATGAAGAGGCGCGCCGTCGGAATCGCCGACATTATCTCCGACCACAATCGAAGTTGCTCGTCGGTCACCTTGGAAAAATTATTGAACGACCCGAATGTTATATATCCGTTCACTCGGCACGGAGCCGCGCTGACTTCAGGCGCGTCATTCGGTCGACGATAGCAGAAGTGAGTGTGCGGCAGTTGAATAACCTTCTCGGTGAAAAATTTTTTGCCGTTGTAATCCGTCACCGTGTGTTTGTCGACAAAAAAATAATCGACCGCGTTTAGCCCCGTCGACCCGATCCAACCGATCCCGCTGATCTGAATCGGCGTCGGCTTATACGCCATAATCGGCAGACAATTATGCGCCGTATGTCCGCTCAAGTCGACGAGAATATCAAGCTCGTCGTCGTAAATGATCCGCGCGGAATCGAGCGCCGACTTGCCTTTGATATTCCTCCAACCGTCCGCATGAGATTTGAGCTCCGCACTGAACGCGTCCTCGTCGCACGCCGCATAGCCGATCACTTCAAACCGATCGCCATCGTGATTGATAAAAAACGGCGCCGAAAAATATCCCGCGACATGCGCTCGAAAATCGGGCGAAACGTAGCCGACACGAATTTTTTCATGGCGATGCGGTTTGTGTCGAAAGCGTTTGACGCCAACGTAAAGTTTGTCGTACCGACGGATCGCCGAAAAAATTTTTTGCGACGTGATTTTCGACGGCGACAAGCGATGCAACGCAAATAAATAATTGCTGTAATCCTCACGACGATCTTCTGTCAGCTCCGCGCGAAGCGTTTCATCGTCGATCGAACGAGGATCGATCTGACTGCTCGCCAGATAATGAGCCGCCGCCCGATCGATCGCGCCGAGCTTGTCGTAAGCGTTGGCGACAATGTTGTGCAACATCATCGTATCCTTTTCATTGGTGTCGTGTTTTTCAAGCGCCATCTCACCTTCGCGGATCACGTTGGCGAAATCCGAATTGAGATCGAAAATGCGGACGCGGTAGAGTAAAATTTTGCCGTCGAGCGAAAATGTTTGAGTCATTTCATCGATGACGGTGACGGCGTCGGCAATTTGGCGCGTCGAGATGAGCGTCTCCACAATCTGTTCAAAAAATTGTCGGCGAATCTTAGAGTTAGTGTCCATGTCAGTGCTCCTCAAAAAAATTTTTATCGCTCTTCGATTGGAAGGACGGCGTTAAGCGACGCGATCGCCACTTCAACCATCTCGTCGTCGGGCGGCAACGTCGTCAAGTACTGCAGCCACAGCCCCGGCATTATCGCCGCCCTTATCAAGACGTTTTTCGAGCGCGCCGCCAATCGAATTATTTCATACGAGATGCCCGCCACCACCGGCAATAAAATTATTCGGCTCGCGATCCTCAACCATAAGTCCGGCCAGCCCAAGAATGCGAACACGAATATCGACACCAGCATGACGATCAATAAAAACGTCGTGCCGCAACGCGGGTGCAGCCGATCGAATTTCTGAACGTTTTCGACCGTCAACGGCTGATTCGCCTCATAACAAAAAATCGTCTTATGCTCCGCGCCGTGATATTGAAACACCCGCCGTATGTCCGACATTCGCGAGATCGCCAGCAGATAAGCTAAAAATATTATCAGTCGAAACACGCCCTCCATCAGATTCAAAAAAAACGGGTCGTCGGTGATCGAATGAAAAATGCGCGCCGAGCCGGTCGGGATCGCGATGAAAAGTATCGACGCCAGCACCAGCGCCAACGCGATCGTCAACGCCATCTCACGATCGCTCAACTGCTCGTCCTCTTCGCCCGCCATTTTCGCCGAGTACGACAGCGATTTCATTCCGAGCACGAGCGATTCATACAGCGTCACCGAGCCGCGCAGGAACGGTTTTTTCAATATCGGATAACGATCGGCGATCGAGTTGACGGGCTTGACTTCGACCGCGATGTGTCCGTCGGGCTCGCGCACCGCCGTTGCCACCCGACCGAAGCCGCGCATCATCACGCCCTCGATCACCGCCTGCCCGCCGACGATTGGTTTTTCCATTCATCAGACCTCCGTTGAAAATGTCGGCGATATTATATCAAACGGCGCAAGCGCTTGCAATTTTGTCGATGATGATTGATAATGTTGCCCGACTGGAGGCACGATTGATGGGATTGATGGATAAATTTTCGAGGATGTTCGGCACTCGACACACGAGCGCGCGCCCCGATTTCCCAAGACATATGACGGAACTCGACCGCGAAATATCGGCGCTGTATTCGGTGATGATGGACGTGATGGGCTCGGATCGAATGGTGATCCAGGCGGGGCGAATGGACGCGCTCCGATATATGCGCTCGACCGACCCGGGCGAAAGAATATTGGCGTTGCGACGAATTTTGGAGGAAAATCCGACGTTGGGACCGGTGCCGTCGGCGTCGGAAATTCCTGCGGAAATGGTTCGATTGGCAGAGGACATTGCCGACATCATGGCGCGGCGCAATCTCGAGGACAAAATCGAGCGCAAGATCAATGAGAAGCTCGAGCAGGATCACAACGATTATGTCAAGGATATTCGATTGCAAGTCCTTCGAGAGGAAAAACCCGACGAAGAGACGCCGCACGATCGACAAAAGCGCGAAGAATTAGAGGCGCTCGACAAAATCAAATTGACGCAGGCGGTGATGGAACTGTTGAGACCGTCGCGGCTCGATGAGATTGTCGGTCAAGAGCGGGCGGTAAAAGCGCTCAGATCAAAATTGGCGTCGCCGTATCCTCAGCATCTGCTGTTATACGGACCGCCGGGCGTGGGCAAAACGACGGCGGCTCGATTGGTGCTCGAGGCGGTGAAAGGAAAATATCCGTCGCCGTTCGGCTCGGAGGCGCCGTTTGTGGAGACGGACGGGACGACGTTGCGTTGGGATCCGCGCGATGTGACGAATCCGTTGTTGGGCTCGGTGCACGATCCGATCTATCAAGGCGCTCAACGGGCGTTGGCGGAGATCGGAGTGCCGGAGCCGAAGCCCGGGCTGGTGACGGACGCGCACGGCGGCATTTTATTTATCGACGAGATCGGCGAAATGGATTTGATGTTGCAGAATAAATTATTGAAGGTGCTCGAGGACAAGCGGGCGTATTTCGAGTCGTCGTATTACGATCCGACGGACGAGCACGTGCCGCCGTATATAAAAATGTTGTTCGAGAAGGGAGCGCCGGCGGATTTTGTGTTGATAGGAGCGACGACGCGGGAGGCCTCGGCGATCAATCCGGCGTTGCGGTCGCGATGCGCGGAAATATATTTTGAGCCGTTGACGCCGAAAAATATAGTGGAGATAATAAACAACGCGGCGAAGAAACTCAACGTTGAGCTCGACGACGGGATTGCGGAGACGATCAGCGAATACACGATCGAAGGTCGGAAGGCGATAAACATTTTGGCGGACGCCTACAGTTTGGCGATGGAGCAATCGACGGCGGATCGATCGGACGGCAAGGTCGATTTGACGAAGCGAAAAATAAAAATCGAGAAGCAGCACATCTACGAGGTGACGCAAGTCAGTCGGCTGTATCAATATGTGACGAAGAAGGCGGGCTCGACGGCGGAGGTCGGACACATTTTCGGATTGGGCGTGTCGGGATTTTTGGGCTCGGTGATCGAGATCGAAGCGGTAGCGTTCGAGGCGGCGGAAAAAGGCAAGGGCACGGTGCGTTTCAACGAAACGGCGGGGTCAATGGCAAAGGACTCGGTGTTTAACGCGGCGTCGGTGTTGCGTCGAGTGACGGGCAAGGATTTGCATGATTACGATGTGCACATCAACGTGGTGGGCGGAGGAAACATCGACGGACCGAGCGCGGGGACGGCGATCTTGGCGGCGTTGGTGTCGGCGGTGACGGATCGGAAAATCAAACAGGACGTGGCGGTGACGGGCGAGATATCGTTGCAAGGACGAGTGAGACCCGTCGGGGGCGTTTTTGAAAAAGCGTACGGCGCGAAGCAGGCGGGCATAAAAACTTTGCTGATCCCGAAGGAAAATGAAAAGGATATTCCCGAGGGGCATTTGGGGCTGGAGATTCATGCGGTGTCGACGGTGGAAGAAGCGTTCCGATATATTTTTGCCGACTGAAAAATTTTTTTGCGATAAACGAAGCGTGGTGTAAGATTTGCTGTTTTTTAAGTCGCTGTTTCAATCCGACGAGGCGCGATGTCCTCACTGCATGCGAAAGCTCTCGTTGAGTAACGTGAGATTCTACTGCACATTCAATCCCGAGCGCCGTCACGAAATTTTTCTGTCGTTCCTTGACAAATTAAAACAACGGCTTCCGACTTGCGGCAGAAATTTTTGCAAGGGCAAGGGCATCCCCGCGCAGGAGGCGGTCTGTCGATTTTGCGGCGAGCAACTCCCGTTGCAGTACCTCTTTCATCGACGCTATTTGAGCTTCTGCATGATCGGAGTGGCGGGCGCGGGCAAGTCGAGCTACCTGACGACCATGCTCCACGAATTTAAATATTCCAATCTGCCGTGGGTACTGCAGCCGATCGATTCGCGCACGTTGAAGGTCTCGCAGCAAAACGATCAAAACGTCTACGAGGATCGATTATGTCTCGCGGGGACGCAATCGGGCGTGGCGCCGAAGCCGCAGCAGTGGATCATACGAGACACGACGGTTGAGTCGAAAGATGTGCCGACGTATGCGTTGACGATCTACGACGGGGCGGGTGAGGATTGCGAACGGATCGGCGACAACGAACTCGATCCGGTGATTAGTCGGTACATCGCGGGCTCGAAAATGTTCTTTATCATGTTCGATCCGCTGTTGTTATCGAGCGTGAGGGCGGCGGTGCCGTATGAAATATTGACGTCGTCTCAAGCGTTGGATCGGCAATCGAGCGCGCCGGCGAATATGGTGACGATGGTCAACGCGTTGGCGAATTACATCAGACAGAGTTGCAACATCGCGCCGAACAAATTGATAGATCGTCAAACGGCGGTGGTGATCACCAAGCTCGATACGTTGAGGGATTTGGACAATGACTTCGGCTCGTCGTCGCTGGTGATGAAGTCGAGCCCGCATGCGAGTAGGCGGGGCTTCGTCGATGCCGACAGCTCGATGATTGATCTCGAGATAAGAGATTGGCTGCAACGGCAGGGTGAGACGGCATTTCTCGACGCGATCGATGCGAACTTTCAACGGGATAAAATTCGAGTGTTCGGAGTGTCGAGCTTCGGTCAGCCGCCGGATCGAGCAAAAAGGTTGGCGGCGATCACTCCGCACCGCGTCCTCGATCCGATCATGTGGATGCTCGCCAACGAAAAAATTGTGCCGACGCTTTAAAGCTGTTTCTTCGTCCGATAAAAATTTTTATGGGCGCCGCCGACGCTCCCACCCTCGGGGCTCGGCGCCCAACATACGGAGCGGTTCCCACCCGCGTCGGCAGCGCCCCGCCTTTTTGAAAAAATTTTTTTCCGTCACCCTGTCACTCCGTCGAGCCGTAGCCGTCCAAAGTTTGTTGAGCAGCCTTGCGTTTTTCTCGCGCCTTACTCATACGAAATTCGATCCCCTCCCACGAGTCCACTATTTGACTGTAACTCTGCGCCTCCTCCGTCCACCGCCGTCGATCACTCACATTATACAGCCGATATGCCAATCCTTTCAACGCCGGCAATTTTTCTTCGTGATCGATCAACAAACTCTCTACGCAATCTTTTATACCGCCCTCTTGATCCAACCACCACGCCGCCCGTTGAGTCACCGCCCAGATGCAATCTCCGATCCGAGCGTCGTCAAGCTCCTCGCGCGTCAACAGCCGCACCAATCCGCGCCCCGATTCGATCAGCCCCAAGTCCTTTATCCGCGTCAACGACTCGTTTTTCGCCGTCGCCAACAGTTGCGCCTCTCCAAATTTCAGCTCGTCAAAGCCCGCCTGACAATACAGCTCCACACAAAATTTCGACGCGCTGTCGAGCAACTCATCTTGCGCGTTGAGAAATTCGTCCAGCGCCTTGTTGATCAGCCGCAACGCGCTCCGAATGTCCATCAGCCGCCCGTCGCCACGCATGATTCGAGAGTACCGCGAATATATTTCCATGCCCGGCCCGATCGCCGCCTGCGACATGTCCACCGGCGACAGATTTTCCGATTGCAACTTCCGCAGCTTCGGCTCGAGATCATGCGACAGCAGACGCAGAAATCGATTGTACGAGCACGGCTCCTTCGGCGCGGCGGGCTTTCGACACACGATCACGATAGACGTCGACAGCGCGTTTGAATCGTTGTCGCGCATTCGCCCCGCACGCTCCGTCCGCAACGGCCACGTCCCCACGATTATAAAGCCCGCGTCGACGATCGAACGCAACAATGTCTCCCAACCGCTCGACAGCGCTCCTTCGTCGGCTTTTTTATCGTCCTGTTTGTACGCGTAATAGACCGTCGTCGGAAAATCGACCGTCGACGCCTCGTAAATATTTTTCAACGCCGTCAACATTCCGTCCTCAAAAAACTTCCGCGCGGAGTCTTTGTCGCCCTGTCGATACGGATTCGAGATCAATTCTTCGGCTTTGGGCGGGATCATCTTCATCAACAGACGCGGATAAATTTTTTTGATCGACCGTCGAAGCCACACATAAAAAAAATCCGACAGATCGGAGTAAGGCACGTTGTCATAATAGGGCGGATCGGTTGAGACGATCACGTTGCCGACATCGAACGGTTTCATCGCGTCGAACTGATGAGCGTCGCCTTCGACCGTCGTCGGCAACTGCTGAAGACATTTAACGATCCAATCGAGCATGTTATCGAAACAGCCGCTGGAATTTGAAAACGGATTGCTTTCGGCGTAGTCCCAAACCATTGGGATCGCCTGTCGACCGAAAACCTGAGAGATTCCGTCGCGCAGATTATTCCACATACAACCGGTTGCACAGTAGTTGGCAAGTTTGTCGACGAGTAGCGCAAGGTAAGTGGCAACGGCGTCGGCGTATTCTTTCGAGCCGCAATCGTTCATCACTTCGTCGCGCACGTCCGATATCAGATCGCTGAACGTCGTCAACGCCGTCAACTGTCGCCCCGTAAACAACTTATTATAATTATCCAAGCCGTATAACGTCGTGAAGAATGCCCGAGTGTCTTTGAGAGGCAACGGCGCATCGATGGTGTCTTCGGGCGTCGGCACTTCGGCGGCGCGCTCGTGTTCGTCCGTCGGCTCGAGATAAATTCTGCCGCCCTTGCCCTCGGCGACTATCGCCATCAGCCGCGCGCCCAATCGTCCCGCCTTGCCTTCGGCTCTTATGTGCTCGAATTTGACATCGGCGCCGCAAAAAATGCATCGCGCGCCCGTCCGCGTGATCGTCCCTTCGACGGGCTTTGAATTTTTTTCGACCTCGAAATGAAACAGATCGCCTTCGACGACGGGCTTGACGTTGGCGTTTTGTTTTTTGGACAGCACGAACGAATGAGCCAAGGGAAAAATTTTTTCGCAGGCGGGATTATTGCATCGGACGGTTCTCGACCACAGCCAGGCAATGACGGTGGCCTTCGAGCCGTCGATTTCAATCGTCGGATATAAATTGCCGATCCGATTTTGAGCGAGCGCCTTCAATCGACGCCCGTAATATTCGACGTCGGCGGCGAGCCCTTGCGCTCCGATAAAAGACTTCGACTCGTCGATGAGACGGTTGGCGTCGGGATTGACGGGCGGCTTATTTTTGAAGTGGGCGGGGATTTCGATCATCGCCTTGTTAATGAGCGTGGCGACGGGATTGAGATCGGTGGCGTGAGCTTTGAGCCCGAGCCGTTGAGCCTCGAGCGGGATGGTGCCGCCGCCGGCGAACGGATCGAGCACATCAATCGGGCGATCGCCTACGGATTGTTTAATCTCCGCGCGGACTTCTTCCAAAATTTTTTCGTCGTTGGAGTTCTCCCATTGAACCATGCGTTTGATGAGATCGAAGAGATCATTTTTTTTGCGCTGTTGATCTTCGACGGTGGGATAAAGATCGGGTCGGTCGGACGGGTCGTCGACGATCGACGCGAAGAGGACGGCGCGGGCGGTGGCGAGGGGGCGTCGTGCCCACCACAGATGCAGCGTGGACGGGTGCCCGTGCCGAATAGATTTTTCTCTAGCGGAGGCGGCGTTAATCTCCTTGAGCGGGATCGCCGTCTCGATCAATTTTTTAGCCAACATCAATCACTCCTCAGTTATAAACGTCGCCGCGCGGTCCGAAGTCGACGGCGATAACGATGATCTCCTGCTCGTGCACCTCGTAAATCAGTCGATAGCCGCCGATGCGATATCGATATTGCCCTTCGCGTTTGCCGCTGAGTTTCTTTACATTTGGGTTGTGGTACGGGTCGACGGCGATCTCTTTGAGCGCGAGGGCGACTGCGCCACGAATTTTCTGAGGGGCTTTGTTAATTTGTTTGTCACATTTCTTTTTGACAATGACTCGGTATACATTCCCGGATGCCATATCACATACTCCTCATCCTTCGTCGCTTCGATCTCCGCCCAAAGTTTTTCGTCGAGCATCAGCGCGATATCCTCTTCGTCGTAGCCCATCGCCCGATAATCTTCCGCCGTCCAAACTTTTTCCTTCGGCGTCTCCTCGACCGCGCTCTTCTCCGTCGGTTGATTGATCATTTCGTTCGTCTGCATTGTAAATCTCTCCTTATAAATCAAATGTAGCCGTACTTCGACAGGCGTTGTTCGGCTTCGATATAAACTTCGTCGTCCGCGCGCATTCCGACAACTACGACCGTCATAGTCGTCTCGACTTTTACCAACCGATAAACGATGCGAATGCCGGACGCCTTCAACTTGATTTTAAAATTGCCGACAAGCTTGCCGCTGAGCGGTTTGCCGTAGCCGCCCTCGTTGTTGGGCAAAGGATTTTGACTGACTTTGGCGATCGCCCTTTCAACCTGTATGCGCTGACTGCCGTCGAGATTCTCCATATCTTTATCGACTTCCGGCAGATGATTGACTTTCCAGCTCATTCAAACTCGACCTCCTCCCAGCCTTCGAGGTCTTCGTCGGTGATGCCGTATTTCTTCCTCATATCTTCGTCGGAGATGAGCTTGCTCGGGTCGAAGTGCGACCAACGTTCTTCGGCGATGCCGAGGTCGAAGGCGTCTTCAATCTTGTCGAGAACGCCGTTGAGCCCCTTCTTATCGTAGACGGCAAATTTAAAGTCGTCGTTGAGCTTGATGACGCCGACGCCGGTGCGCGCGGCACTCTCGAACGCGGCTTTGATCGTCTCGATATCGAAGGTGTCATTGCCGACGGTCAAAGTTTCGACGGGAGCCGGAGCCTCAACATTTTTTTCAACGGTCGGTTCGGAAGTCGGCATTGAAGGAATGAACTCCGTCGGCTGATTGATCATTTCGTTCGTCTGCATGATTGATCTCTCCTCAAAAAAATTTTTACCACATTATTAATCACAGCGGCGACACCGTCAACAAATTTTTTGCAGGGAAATTTTTTTTTGTGTCGAAAGGCGTTTCCTATGAGAGACATACTACTGGCGTCTGTCAGACGGATGAAGAAATTTTTTGTAGCAGCGACCCTGCTAATGGCGATAAACTTGGCGGCGAACGGTCGAGCGGATTTGATCGGTGCAATGCTCATCGGCTACGCGTTGGCGGCATTTTATATTGCATCGACCGCGGCACGACTCAATTCGATCGCGACACTCAATCAATCGGCGGCGAAGCGTCAATGGTTAATCGGTTTGGCGCTCCGACTGTTGATGGTGTTTGTCGTTTTCAATGTCGCCGTGCATTTGTCGACCGAAATATTCTTCACCTCCGCCGTCAGTTTCATGATCTTCTACGTCGCGGCTCTGCTCGGACTGATCATGACGTCGTACTCTCAAAAGCTGTTCGACGACGGCGATTGATCTCTCGAGATTGATCGGAAGGGAGGTGATTTTATGCATGAAATTGGCGTGCGCGAGACCGTTCATTGGTTCGGTTTGACGTTCAACATCGAGACGCTCCACATGACTTGGCTCACCATGATCATCGTCGGAGTGATCGCCTGCCTCGCCGTCCGCAATCTGCAAGCCGTTCCGCGCGGATGGCAAAACTTTGTCGAGATGGTGATCCTCTGGCTGCACGATCAGATCGATGCGATGATGGGCTCGAGAGGACGCTTCCTCGCTCCGTTCATCGTGACATTATTTCTGTTCATACTGACGTCGAACCTGCTCGGCTTGGTTCCGACGATGGCATCACCGACAAACGATCTCAACACCACGCTCGGGCTCGCGCTGCTGGTGATCGTCATGGTGCACGTGCTCGGACTTTATTTCAAGGGCACTCACTACATCGCGCACTTCTTTCAACCGGTACCTGTATTCGTAGTCATCAACGCGATCGAAGAGATCGCAAAACCGATCACGCTTGCCTTCCGTCTGTTCGGAAATATCTTGGCGGGCGAAATTTTAATCATCGTGCTGCTGAAACTCATGCCGATATGGATGCCGATCCCGTCCGTGTTGTGGTTGGCGTTCAGTATTTTCATCGGCGGAGTGCAGGCAGTTATTTTTACGATGTTGTCAACGGCATATCTCGCAAACGCGATCAAAGAATCTCATGACTGATTTTATCTCGCCCGCCCACCCTCAACAGGTAAACCTGTTAACCATGGGGCGACGGAGCAACGGAAAAAAATTTTTTCCCCGCCCACTCACCCATGAAAAAATTTTTTTCAAAAAGGCGCCATCGACGCGGGGACGACGGAAAAATCCCGTCCGTCCGCTGACGGGTTCGCTTTCAAAAAGGCGGGCGGCCGTCCGCGCGGAGCGATGAGCAAAGGGCAGGCGCCGACGCGGGGGCGACGGAAAAATCTCGTCCGTCCGCTGACAGGTTCGCTTTCAAAAAGGCGGGCGCCTTCGCAAGGGCGACGATCGAAGGGCGGGCGCCGACGCGGGGCCGACGGAAAAATCCCGTCCGTCCGCTGACGGGTTCGCTTTCAAAAAGGCGGGCGG
>CALGGP010000190.1 GCA_937915885.1 uncultured Selenomonadales bacterium
TCAGTCTCGTCACGGCGAGCCTCTTGATCAGTTTATTCGCGTTGGGCGTCGGGATTGCGGGTCCAACGATGCCGTTGTTGTGCTCGAGGTTCCCGCGCAAGCCGCTGATGATCTTCGTGCTCGGGCTTTTTACGCTCTGCAACGTCGGCTCGATGATGACTTCGGATTTCGATACGCTTCTGATGTTGAGAGTGATCCCGTCGATCTTCCATCCGGTATATTGCGCGATGGCGTTTTCGATCGCGGCGGAGATCGGAGGCAAAAAAAATGCGCCGCGCGAGGTGGCGAAGATCAATATCGGAGTAAGCGCGGGCATGGTCGTCGGCGTGCCGATCAGTAATTTTTTGGCTGAGACATTCAATCTCGAGACGGCGTTTGGATTTTTCGCGTTGGTGACGTTGTCGGCGTTGGTCGCGACGATTTTATTCATCCCGCCGTTCAAAGCGACAAAGCCGTTGAGCTACGGCGCGCAGATCGGAGTGTTGCGTCGTTCAATGGTGTGGGCGTCGATATTCGCGGTGATTTTTTTGAACGGCTCGGTGTTCGGGTGCTTCAATTATCTCGCGGCGTATTTGTCGGACGTGACGCTCGCCGCGCCGACGGTCGTCTCGATCCTGTTGTTCGTCTACGGGCTGTGCAATATTTTCGGGAGCATGATCGCGGGCGGGCTGTTGACGGTGCAGCCGACGTGGACAGTCAAATTATTTCCGATCGCGCTGATGATTGTTTATGTGCTGCTGATTGCGGGCGGCTCGACGGCGGTCTGGTCGATGTCAATCTTGACGGTGATATGGGGATTGCTGGGCGGCATCAATGCCAACATCAATCAATATTGGCTGTCGCACGCGGCGCCGGAGGCTCCGGATTTCGCCAACGGATTATTTTTGACGGCGGCGAATGTGGGGACGATGTCGGCGACGGCGTTTTGCGGCTTATTCATCGATCACATCTCGACGGGCGCGGTGATTTTCGGCGGCATGATCTATGCGGTGATCGCGTTGGCGATCGTGTTGCTTCAAACGCGGAGCCGCTCGTTTTTCATTCGATGATCGCCGATCCATTTCTCCATCCAAACCATGTCATACCAACGCCCGAATTTGTAAGCGCACTTATGAAAATGCCCGACGAGTCGGAAGCCCAAATGTCGATGGAACTCGACGCTGTTCTTAGTCAAAAATTCGTCGTCGACCTCGGGATAAGCGACGCACGAATATAAATTGACGATGCCCATATCGGACAAAATTTTTTCGATGCGACGATAAAGTTGCCCGCCGATGCCGCGCCGCCGATAATTTTGATCGATGTACATTGAAAGAGCCGCCGACCACTGATAAGCGGCGCGACCGACGAAAACGCCGACGTAAATGTAGCCGACGATCCGATCGTCGAGCTCGGCGACTAGGTAAGGATATTTTTCGAGCGTCCGCGCGATGCGTTGACGAAACTCCTCGAGCGTCGGCACGTCATACTCGAAAGTGATCGCCGTATTCTTGACGTAATGCGAATAAATATTTAGGATCGATTGAGCGTCGTCGACGACGGCATTTCGGATAATCATAAAAAAATCCTTTCTTGGAGTGATGAATAATGGGCAAATGGGCAGTGATATATTCGACGGTGACGGGCAACACGCGGACGGTGGCGGAGGCGATCGCGCGGGCGTCGGACGGCGATCTTTTCAACGTCAACGACAACATTCCGAATCTCGAGGAGTATGAAGTGATTGCGATCGGATATTGGCTCAAGCGCGGCGGTCCCGATCCGCTCACGAAAAATTTTCTGCCGACGGTTCGCAACGCCCGAGTGATTTTGTTTGAAACTCACGGCACTGAGGACGGCTCCGAGCATGCGGTGACGGCGTTTGCGCGCGCGGCATATCTTTTGGGCGCGGGCTGCGACATCCTCGGGACGTTCGATTGTCAAGGGAAGGTGAATCCGGCGTTGATCGAAAAAAGAAAAGCGGCGGGCGCCGACGATCCTCACAACACGGTTGACAGCGTCGAGCGTTGGGAGCGCGCGTCGACACATCCCGACGAAAACGATTTGCGCCGCGCGGAAGATTTTGTCGAGAAGATCAAACAAAAGATGATCCTCCGTCAAAAATACCTCAGCACGGCGCCGACGAAAGGATAATTAGGAATTAGGAATTAGGAATGCGGAATTAAGGGGGCGCTGACGCCGCAGGGTGGGAACCTCTTTCCTCTGTTGGGCGCCGACACAGGGGGCGGGCGCGGCGTCGGCGCCCCAATCGTCACTCCCGTTGCCCCTTCATTACGCATTTCGCATTACGCATTATAACTTCTCCGCCCACGCTTTGACTTCGTCGAGCGACGTGTTTGCGAAGAAACATTTGCCGTCCTTCCACGTGCCGCCCTTGGCGAGGTTGGCGAGATAACTGCCGCTGGTGCCGATGTCGGAGCCGCCCGACGTGCAAATCGGAATGACGGTCTTGCCGTTCCAATCGCAGCTCTCGACAAACGTATCGATGATGCGCGGCGCCTGATGCCACCAAATAGGATAGGCGATCACGACGGTCTTATATTGATCGAAATTCTCAACCTTGCCGTCGATTTCGGGGCGGATCGAATCGTCGTTCATCTCGACGGTCGAGCGCGACTGTTCGTTGTGCCAATCGAGATCGGCGCTCGAGTACGGAACCTTCGCCTTGATCTCGAAAAGATCGGCGTTGAGAATTTGCGCGGCGTTTTGAGCCAATGTCTTGGTGTGACCGGTACATGAGAAGTACGCGACCAATGTCGTTGACTTCGCCGCCTCCGCCGACGGCGTTTCGGACTTTGCGGCTTCGTTGCCGCACGCCGTCAACACCAACGCCAGCGCCAACATCACTATCGAAAAAATTTTTCGCATCGTAAATCTCCTTTCAATCGTTGAGAATATCATTGAAGGCGACGAAATTTTTATCGCTGCGCGGCGAGCAGTACACCGCGAAAATAATCCGCTCGAAAATCCCGTCGAACTCCGGCAGGATTTTTTGTCGGTGGCGACGCTCAACATGTGGCGCCAGCGTTTGACGAAATCTCCCTTCAACCGTTGAGAATATCGTTGAAGGCGACGAAATTTTTATCGCTGCGCGGCGAACAGTACACCGCGAAAACAATCCGCTCGAAAATCCCGTCGAACTCCGGCAGGATTTTTTTGTATGCGGCGGCGACGATGTTTGGATCATTCATGAAGGCGCCGCACCCGAACGCGCCGAGGATCATCACATCGATTGAGTTGTCGGCGGCGACGCTCAAAATATGACGCCCGCGTTTGATGTGGAGCTCGAGCAGTTGAGCACTGTCGATGGCGAAGGTTCTCAACTTCGGCGCGGCGCACGTGAGCACGTCTACCGTCAACCACTCGGCGCGCTCGAGGCGTTCGGGCTCGGTGGTGTCGGATTTGATCACGAGCACATCGGGAGTGTAGATGCAATCGTCGTTATGGAGCGGATTTTTTTGACGGCGATGCGAGCGATAAAAATTTTTGCGCATGTCTTCGGTGACGAGCGCGGGATAAAGCGTCGAGCATCGACAGAGGCACTCCTCTTGAGCGCCGGCACCAGTCTTGACGCCGCCGCCGGGCGTGGTCGCCGACGCGAAGTTGAGCACTCCGATCCGCGCGGAGGGGTTGTCGACGTGAGCATTGCGCGCCGCCTCGAAAGTGCGTTCGCGATTGACGACGACGTTAGTGCGCTCGAATTTTTTATCGGGCAAAGTCGGAGTATCGCCGTCGAAATAAATTTTGGTTTTGTCGACGGAATTTCTGACGGCGTCGATGAGCGTCTCGTCGGTGACGTACCACAGCTCGGTATCTTTAAAAATTTCGGCGCGACGTTTGGCGATCGCATTGTTGCGAAAGAACATGTCGGAACCTCACCTCAATTTTTCGTAGGCGGCGAGATTGACGGGCTCGCACCACTCGTTGGACTGATCGGTGCCGGCGACCTCGATAGCCAGATGTTGGAAGGCGGAATTGGGCGATGCGCCGTGCCAGTGTTTGACGTTGGCGGGAATGTTGACGATATCGCCGGGGTTGAGTTCGATCGGCTCCTCGCCCCAAGCCTGATAGTAGCCGCGACCGGCGGTAGCGATGAGAATTTGCCCGCCACCGCTCGAGGCGTGGTGAATGTGCCAATGATTTCGGCAGCCGACGTCAAAGGTGACGTTGCCGATCACAACCTGCTCGAGCGACAGCATTTTTAAATAGCTCTGACCGTCGAAGTACTGAGCATATTTGTCGTTGGGCGCGCCGATGTCAAACGGGCTCGCCGCTTTCAATTCTTCCAATGTCATGATAAAAGCCTCCTAAAATTTTTATATTTAAATAATATTTCTAATATTTC
>CALGGP010000191.1 GCA_937915885.1 uncultured Selenomonadales bacterium
CCGCCACGATATTTTCTTTGATCGCGGTTGCGAGATCGTCTTCATTAATGATGCCGCCGCGCGCGCAATTGATCAGTCGGACGCCGGCTTTCATTTTTTTCATGCGCTCGAGGGTGATCATATTTTTGGTGTCGGGCGTGAGAGGCATGTGTACGGTGATGAAATCGGAGGTCTCGATCAGTTCGTCGAGCGCGGCGATTTTGACGCCGAGATCATTGGCGCGTTCTTCGCTAAGATAAGGATCGTAGCCGATAACTTTCATTCCGAAGGCGATCGCGCGTTTGGCGAGGCCCGCGCCGATTCGTCCCATGCCGATGACGCCGAGGGTTTTGCCCTTGAGCTCGACGCCGACGAATTTTTTACGATCCCAACGTCCGTCGTGAACGGTTTGATTGGCGATGGGAATGTTGCGCGCCATTGACAGCATCATGGCGAAGGTGTGTTCGGTGGCGGCGATGGTGTTGCCGCCGGGGCTGTTGATGACGATGATGCCTCGAGCGGTGGCGGCATTGAGATCAATGTTGTCGACGCCGACGCCGGCGCGCCCGATGATTTTCAATTTGTCGGCGCGCTCGATCACGTCGGCAGAAACTTTTGATGCGGAGCGCACCATCAGCGCGTCGTAATTTGGAATGATCTCGAGCAGTTCCTCGTGAGAAATTTTGTCTCGAACGTCGACGTCGAACTCCGCGCGGAGCAATGCAATCCCCTTATCGGAGATGCCGTCGACGGCTAAAATTTTTTTCATTGAGTATCCTCCTTAATGATTAAAAGATATTTTTGCTGTTGTTCGGCGGGAATTTCAAGCGCGTCCATTGCCTGTTGCGCCGTCAAATTCATATTCTTCATGACTTTTCGGATCAAACTAGGCTCGCGCTCCTTTCGTTCTTTTGCACGTCCGGTATCATAGATTGCCTGATGAATCTCTTCTATGTCGCTGAATTCATACCAAATCATGCTTGTCACCTCCTCAAAATACGCCGTCAAAAACTCTTAAATGAGACGCAGATACTTTTTCTGTTGTTCGGCGGGAATTTCGAGAACATCCATTGCCTGTTGTGCCGTCAAATTCATCGTTTTTATAAGACTTCGGATCGCTCGAACATCACATTCTTCGCGTTCGTAATCTTGCCCGAATCTATACATTGCTTGTATAACTTCTACTTCGTCGAACTCGTACCAATGCATGTTTTGCACCTCCCACAGATGCGCCGTCAGACAATCCTAAATGAGCGTAAGATATTTTTTCTGTTCGTCGGTCGGAATTTTGAGAGCGTCCATTGCCTGTTGCACCGTCAAACTCATCGTCTCCATGAGATTACGGATCGAGCGAAGATCGCTTTCCTTGCGCCCTTCTTCGAGCCCTTCCTTGCGTCCGTCTTCGCGCTCGTACTTAAGCAGTGCTTTTTGCACTTCTTCTTCATCGAACTCGTACCAATGCATGCTTTGCACCTCCCACAAATGCGCCGTCAAATACTCCGTCATTATATCATGCTCGAGGCAATAATGCACGGCTTCTATGATCGCTTCCTGCAACGGCACTTTCGCGCGTCGCGCCTTCTCGACCTGATTGACGAACGCGCAATAATACATCAGATGTTTGCTCCGAGCGATGATCTCTTGATTTTTCCCCTCGTTGACGTTGAGGAACTCGACCTTCATCTTGAGCCAATCCTCATCGCCGAGCGCGGCGCGCAGACTCAAAAAATTTTTTTCGAGCGCGGGTTGACGTCCGTTATACACCACGAAAAATCTCGGGCTTGGAATTTTGATCAGTTGCGGTCGGAGCAGAAGTTTCAAGTCGCCGATGTACTGTTTCATCAGCTCGACGAAATAGATCAGCAATCGCGTCAGCATGTTTTCATTCAGCGTACTCTGATGTTCGATCAGCACAATGATTTGCCCACGGAAAATGCAGGAGATATCGTTTTTGGGGCTGCCCAAGAATGAGCCCTCGAGAGTGTTGATCACGATCTCGTCGGGATCGGTGGCGTCGGTGCCGAGCAATGCGTTCAGCAGTGACAGCAATCGGCGTTTGTCTTCGCTGAAGTAGTGACGGAAGATCGAGTCGCGATATTTTTTGTCGGACATTTAATCACCTCGTTTGATGAAATTGATTGCGGTCTGTTCGTCGTGTTCGATGGCGAGCTCGACCGCGCGGACGGCTTTATCGAGGAGCCGATGTGATTGTCGGCGGAGCGCGAAGGATTGTTGAACTTTGTCGGCGATTGCGCGTTGAACGTCGGGCTCAACGATCGGCACTCGAACATTTTTTATGTCGTCGAGCCGCCAATGTTGAATGATCGCGCCGTTGGAATCCCGCTCCGCCTGCATCTGAACGAGCTTAGAATTTAAAATCAGAGCTAAACAATCCGGCAGAACGCGGGCATCGTCTTTGACGGTCAAATGAAGCAAAGCGCCCGATGTGATCGCCGTCATATCGTCTTCGACCTTATAGGCGATGCCGACGGTTCCGTCCTTCGACAACAGTATCGTATCCTTCGACGGATAAAGATTGTCGGAAAAAATATCGGGCGGCAATTTGATATCCGGCGTCGAGATTCCGAACTTTGTAACGTCACTGACTCGGACGAAAGGAACTCCTTCGGTGCCGTAGTATTCACTGCCGGGCTCGACGGATTTAAAAATTTTAACGATGTCGTCAAGCCGCGCGGTGTCCATCGCGGATAAAAATTTATGTAAGTCCTCGTACTTGGGCTGATAATATTCTGCGTCGAGCCTGCCGGTGGCGCCGAAGGATTGAGAGAAAGATTTTATGACGGTGCCGCACGTCGACGGAGTGAATCGATCCAATCCGAGCTCCCGCTCCAACACCGACTCCGCCGCACGATAAAGCCGTTGCGCTTGCGTGATCGCCGCGAGATATTCAAAGCATAAGCCTCTGATCGCCCGCTGAAATTCTTCGCTCGGAATGAACACATCAATATCTTTAACACTCTGGAGCGTAATTTTGTATTGGACAGTTATCTCTCTTTCACGATAGAGTTGCTCGAAACCGTATCGACACCGTAAAAAGATCAGCAGATAATAAGGATCGATGCCGTGAATCGACGTCAGCCCCAAGACATTACGAGTTAAAGCAACTTCATCGTAGCCGTTCAAAATACTTGCGTAGCACGGAGTGCCGACCTTAGTAATGACGATGTCATCGCGGCTGATCGTCGAGACGCCGTCGTTTTCTTCGATAAATCCGCGCGGAATTTTTTCAAAGCGCGCGTCCTGTTCGGCGGTTATTATCGGATAATCAATGCAGTCGACGCAACGGACGAAGGGGATGTCGCCGACCGAGTAAAGTTGCGTCGCCGCCGGATAAAAGGCGCTTGCCGCCAACGATGCCAGCCGCCTTAATTTTTTTGTGTTCGATCGCGACAGTAAGTGTTCTATGCTCAAATAATTTTTGGTGAAGTACTCGGCATCGATCCGATCGCCCAAATCGAGTTCGGAGAGATTTAATTCGCTGCACTCGAGCCCGCCCATCAGCCGTTGATATTTTTCGGCGTCGAAGGACGGGCTCCCGTCAAAAAAACTCAGCCGCTCACGACGCGCAAACTCGATAAACGCTTCCGCGATCCCGTCTTGCGTCAAGCCCCCGTGATTGTACAGATCATGATCCACGATCACATGACCGTGCGCATCATGTAAAATTTTCCCGTCGACGACCGCCAAAATTTTTTCCCCCGAGTTATCCTTCGACGGGCGTTGCATCGTCGCAAAAAAGATCGGATAATCCTCGCGCCTCGGACATAATTCATCGTCCCATTTCTGCACCAACAGCACGCTCGTCTTTGTCCCCGTGTGCGGCTTGAAAACATTGCCGTGCAATCCGACCACCGCCAATATTCGACAGCGCTCGGCGATGAACTCCCGAATGTATTTGTCGCTCGAATTGTTGAAGCGACCTTGCGGCAAGACGATCGCCATTCGACCGCCGGGCTTGAGGAACTGCAGATTGCGCTCGATGAATAAAATGTCGCGCCCGACCTTCGATTGATACTTGCCGCCGGATTTTTTCCCGAGCTCGTAATTCGAGATGATCCTACTCTCCTTGATGTCGCCCGCGAACGGCGGATTCGCCATCACTATATCGAAATTGAAACGCCGATTGCCGTCATCCGCGCGGAGTTTTTTCAAGCCGCTCCAGCCCGACTGATAAATGTCGCGCCAATCCTCCGTCATCGCCTCGTCCCAACGCTCATAGTCGAGCGTGTTCAGATGCATGACGTTCGTCCGACCGTCGCCCGCTATCAGATTGAGCGTCCGCGCCACACGCACCGCCTTCTCGTCGAAGTCGATCGCAAACACTTTTCGATTGGCGTAATCCTCGCACTCGGGCGGCTTTTTTTCGGTCGTAAACAAATGACTCTGCTCGATGCCGTTCTCGGCAAGGATCGAGCGCCACACATGAAAAATCGTGTGCACGGGGAAGCCGCACGAGCCCGCCGCCGGATCGATCATCGTCTCAAATTTTTTCGGATTCAACATCTTGACGCACATATCGATCACATAGCGCGGTGTAAAATATTGCCCCTTCTCGCCCTTCTGAGATTTGCTCATCAGATATTCAAAGGCGTCGTCAACCACGTCGAGATTGGAATTGAACAGCTTGACGTCCTGCAACGACGACACACAGATCGCCAAATGCGACGGCGTGAGAATAATTTTATCGTCGCGCTTGAAAACGCCCGACCATTTTTCCTTCGCCTGATCGAACAGCGCTTGGATTGTCGCCTTCAATTCGTTGTCGGTCTCGCCGTAATTTCGGAACTGCAACGGTCGTTTTCGATTGCGCCCGCTCTGCATCTCGTCGTAAAGTTTCGTGTAGATGAGCTTGAAAACTTCCTCGAACACGTCAACGCCGGCGTTGGCAAGAACTTCATCTTCCATCTCGACGATCAGCTCCGACAAAGTTTTGCCCTCGGTGAGAAGTTTGTCCTTGTCGACGAGATCGGCGATCGTCCAACGCTCGGTGAGAATGTCCGACAGTTTTTGATTGACGGTCGGAATGTCGGAGATGTCCTCGAAATAATTCGGGTCTTTGCGATGGTAATAGGAAATTTTTTCGCCGTTGGTCCAGACGCCGATCGTGGCACCGGTGGCGTTGCAATACGATCGGAGTTGCCCCTTGCCTTCGTTGAGCCTCGGCTTTTTGATTTCGACGATGATATACTCGGTCGTCGGATGATTGCGCTCGAAAATGACGATGTCGGCTCGTTTAGTCTCGCGCCCGAAGTGCACGGCGTGCTCGACCGCCATCTGCTCGACGGGATAACCGTAGTCGACGATCAATTCTCGAATGAAGAGTTGACGAACGACTTCCTCGGGCGTCAATCTGATCTCCTTATTTCGGATCAGACAATTGATGTAAGGGGTCTCCTTGCCTTTGATGATTTTCGGATAAGCGCGCTCCTCGACGTAAGAAATGATCTCCGCGCGGAACCGATTCAATTTATGTCGCGAGCCGCCCAAAATTTTTTTCAAATCAAACATGGTTATCGCCTCCGTCGAAAATTTTCAACGGTCGACCAAAAAAATCCTTTAACCTTGCAAAATGGTTGGCGCGCCGTTAAAATGTTTTCGAGGAGTGATATTGATTGAAAGATTTTCGAGTATATAATTTCAATCCGGGGCCGGCGACGTTGCCGCTCGAGGTGTTGAAGGACGCGCAGTCGGAGCTGTTGAATTTCGACGGCACGGGCATGTCGATCATGGAGATCAGCCATCGGTCGGCGCCGTATGAACGCGTCCACAATCAGACCAAGGCGGATATTTTATCGCTGATGGGGCTCGGCGACGACTACGAGGTGCTGTTCATTCAAGGCGGGGCGTCGTTGCAATTTGCGATGATCCCGATGAATTTCGCGACGGTCGAGCGCAAGGGCGCCTACGTATTGAGCGGGACGTTTTCATCGAACGCGTATAAGGAAGCGGCGACGCTCGGAGTCGGTACGATCGCGGCGTCGAGCAAAGAAGGCGGCTTCCGACATGTGCCGACGCAAGACGAGCTGTCGATCGATCCGAACGCGGCGTATTTGCATGTCTGCTACAATAATACGATCTACGGTACGGAGTTTCATTACATTCCCGAGGTCGACGTGCCGCTGATTGCGGACATGTCGAGCGACATGCTGAGCCGTCCGATCGATTTTAAGAAGTTTGATTTTATGTATGCGGGCGTGCAAAAAAATCTCGGACCTGCGGGCGTGGTGATCGTGGTCGCGAAGAAAAAAATGATCGAATCGAGCCGCGCGGATTTGCCGACGATGTTGAAGTACGAGACTTTTCTCAAGAAAAATTCGTTGTACAACACGCCGCCGTCGTGGAGCATTTACATGGTCGGCAAGGTCGTGCGCTGGATCATCGATCAAGGCGGCTTGTCGGCGATGGCGGAGCGCAATGCTCGCAAAGCGAAAATTTTGTATGACGCGATCGATCAATCGGACGGATTTTATGTCGGGCATGCGGAGCCGTCGAGCCGCTCGTTTATGAATGTGACGTTCCGCCTGCCGACGGAGAACCTCGAGAAAAAATTTGCGGCGGAGGCGGCGGAAAATAATTTGATCGGCGTGAAAGGACATCGATCGGTGGGCGGCATGCGCGCGTCGATCTATAACGCCATGCCGATCGAAGGAGCAGAGGCGCTCGCCGACTTCATGAATCGGTTCCGTCAAAATAATTAATCCCACCCACCCAAACCCCCTAAAAGTCGTCGGCTGTTGAAACAAAAAGAGCGCCACCAACGCGGAGCAACATTTTGCCCCCATCCGCCCTGAAAACCGTCGGCTGTTGAAACAAAGCGGGTGCTCGCCAAGGCGGGTGGGCAATGCTGTCAACATTGGGGCGCCGCGCTCGACGGGCGGGAGCGTTGAGCGGCGCCCTAAAAAAAATTCGTATCGGCAAAAAAAATTTAGGAGCTGAAAACATTTTGGGTTATAAAAAGGTTTTGGTGACGGACGCCGACGGCGATTAATTTCTTGCCCGTCCACCCCTAAAAACCGTTGGCTGTTGAAACGAGGCGGGGCGCCGACAACGCGGGTGGGAACCATGGGCTTATTTGGGTGCCGCGCTCGGGGGCAGGAGCGTTGAGCGGCGCCCTTAAAAAAATCGTAGCGGCAAAAAAAATTGGGGAGCTGAAAACATTTTGGGCTATAAAAAAATATTGGTGACGGGCGCCGACGGTTTTATCGGCTCGCACCTGACTGAAGCACTCGTCCGTCGCGGCGATAACGTCAAAGCCTTCGTCCAATACAATTCGTTTAACTCTTGGGGTTGGCTCGACAGCGCCGACGCCGACATCAAACAATCTCTCGAGGTTTTTGCCGGCGATATTCGCGACGCTTACGGAGTCAAGACCGCCATGCGCGATTGCGATTGCGTGATGAATCTCGCCGCGCTCATCGCGATCCCCTACTCGTATCATTCGCCCGCAACTTACGTCGACACCAACATTAACGGCGCGCTCAACGTCGTGCAGGCGGCGCGCGAACTCGACATCAAAAAAATCGTTCAAACCTCGACATCGGAAGTCTACGGCACCGCGCAATTCGTCCCGATCACCGAGCTCCACCCGCTCCACGGTCAATCTCCTTACTCTGCGAGCAAAATCGGCGCCGATCAGATCGCGATGTCGTTTTATAATTCCTTCGGCACGCCCGTTGCGATCATTCGACCGTTCAATACCTACGGTCCGCGTCAATCCGCGCGCGCGGTGATTCCGACGATCATCACTCAACTGCTGAACGGCATGAAAAAAATCAAACTCGGCGCGCTCAGTCCGACGCGCGATTTCAATTACGTCAAAGACACCGTCGCCGGATTTATGGCGGTCGCCGATTCCGATCAATCCGTCGGCGAAGTGATCAACATCGGCAGCAATTTCGAGATATCGATCGGCGATACGGCTCATTTGATCGCGGAGATCATGAACGTCGATCTCGAGATTGAGACGGACGAAGTTCGTTTGCGTCCCGAGAAGAGTGAAGTCAATCGATTGTGGGCGGATAATTCCAAGGCGAAAAAACTTTTGGGTTGGGAGCCGAAGTACGGCGGTCGAGACGGACTTGCGCGCGGCTTGAAAGAGACCATCGATTGGTTTGCGAACGCGGAAAATCTCAAAGGATATAAAGCGACGGTGTACAACATATGACAGAGCAAGAAAAATTTCTGGTCGAAGGAATAAGGACGCGGCTCGAAAGCGTTCTGCCGACGGAAAAATTTGTGCCGTTGCACGAACCGTATTTTGTCGGCAACGAGCAGAAATACGTCGACGAGTGCATTCAAACGGGCTGGGTGTCGTCGGTCGGCAAGTTCGTCGATCGATTTGAAAACGATCTCGCCGAATACGCGGGCGTGAAACGTGCGGTCGCCGTCGCCAACGGCACGTCGGCGTTGCACATCAGTCTCGTCGCGATCAACGTCAAGCCCGACGATGAAATTTTAGCGCCGGCGCTGACGTTCATCGCGACAGCCAACGCCGTTGCGTATTGCGGAGCCGTGCCTCATTTCGTCGACAGCGCTTATAACACGTTGGGGCTTGATCCGAAAAAACTTGACGATTATCTTGCCGACATCTCGGAGATGCGCGGCGGCGTGTGTTACAATCGAGTGACGGGTCGACGGATTTACGCTGTGATTCCGATGCACACCTTCGGACATTCGATCGACAATGACGCGCTCGCGGCGGTCGCTGAGAAATATAATCTGATCATCGTCGAGGATTGCGCGGAGTCGATCGGCTCGAGATATAAAGGCGTGCACACCGGCAATTTCGGTCGGCTGGCGGCGCTGAGTTTCAACGGCAATAAAACGATTACGACGGGCGGGGGCGGCGCGGTGCTCACGAACGATGAGGCGCTCGGAAAATTTATCAAGCATCTGACGACGCAGGCGAAGATTCCGCATCGATGGGAGTTTTCGCATGATCACGTCGGATATAATTATCGGATGCCGAACATCAATGCGGCGCTCGGCTGTGCTCAACTTGAGCAGTTGGACGGATTTATCGCTTGCAAACGCGCGTTGGCGGATCGATATAAAAATTTGTTTGACGGGCTTGACGGCGTAAAATTTTTCGTTGAGCCGTCGTTCGACACGAGCAATTATTGGTTGAATGCGTTGATGTTGGAGCCGGAGCATGCGCATTTGCGGGACGATTTGTTGACGGAGCTCAACGGGCATAACATCATGTCGCGTCCGGCGTGGAATTTGATGTACACTCTGCCGATGTATGCGGATTGTCCGCGAATGAATTGCGACGCGGCGGAGGATATCAGTCGGCGGCTGGTAAACATTCCGAGCAGTGTTTCATTGATTGAGGGGCGTTGAGATGAAAACCGAACAACTTGAAAAATATTTGGGGCGTCCCGACATGACGATCGTCGAGGCGATGCGTCGGATCGATGAGAACAACAAAAAAATTCTCTACATCGTCGACGGCGAGCGCAAACTGATCGGGAGTTTGTCGGACGGCGACATTCGACGTTGGATCATCAAGACGGGCGAGATCGGAGCGACGGTCGATCGGGCGATGTTCCAAACGCCGAAGTACCTCTACAATGACGCTGCCGACAAAGCTGATGAGCTGCTTTCGATTCAAACCACAATAGATTCGATCCCGATTTTGACCGGCGACGGAGTTGTGACGGACATCGTCTTTCGCGACTTGCACTCGGCTTATCCCGTCCGAAAAAAACTTCGACCGTCGTTGGCGGGCGTCCCTGTGATCATCATGGCGGGCGGCAAAGGCACTCGCCTTTACCCGTACACAAAAATTTTGCCGAAGCCGCTGATCCCCGTCGGCAACGTTCCGATCGTCGAGCGGATCATCAACAGCTTTCGAGAATACGGCGCCGATCGATTTTACATGATCCTGAACTACAAAAAGGAAATGATCAAATCGTATTTCAGCGAGTTCAAAATCGATTACGAGATGAATTACGTCGACGAGCCGGAGCCGCTCGGGACGGCGGGCGGGATTCGGATTATCGACGAGCAGTTTAATTCGCCGGTGATCGTGACCAACTGCGATATTTTGATCCGCGCGGATTATGTTGATATCCTGCAATTCCATCGCGACATGGGCAATGCGCTGACGATCGTCTCGTCGCTGAAGCACACGGTGATCCCCTACGGCGTGATACACTCGAAAGCGGAGGGGCTGGTGGCGTCGATGGAGGAGAAGCCGCACGTGTCGTATCTGGTGAACACGGGGATGTATGTAATCGACGCGGCGCATCTGTCGGAAATACCGAAGGATCGAGTGTATAACATGACGGACTTCATCGATCAACTGGTCGCGGCGGATTGCAAAGTCGGCATTTATCCGGTAAGCGAGGACTCGTTCTTGGACATGGGCGAGTTCGAGGAAATGAAGCGGATGGAAGAAAAAATTTACAGCAACGGAGTGCTCAACGGCAATTGATTGGGAGGAGTGAATTGCATGGCTCGAGATATCCGAGTGGTGATTGTGGGCGCGGGGCAATTGGGCAGCCGCCATTTACAGGCGTTGGCATTGACGAAGTTGCCGCTCACGGTCGAGGTGATGGACGTATCTGCGGAATCGTTGACGGTGGCGGAGGCTCGTTGGCATGAGATGCCGACGAATCCGTTGGTGAGCGGCGTAAAATTTGTTCGGAGCATCGACGAGTTGACGCCGGAGATCGACGTGGCGATCGTGGCGACGGGTTCGATGGGGCGATTGGCAGTCACGAAGCAACTGCTCGAGACGAAGCGCGTCAAATACATGATCCTTGAAAAATTTTTATTCCCGCGCCTGTCGGACTTCGACGAGGCTCAACGTTTAATCGATGCGGCGGGCGTAAAGGTATTCGTCAATTGCGGGCGTCGGCGTCGAAAATTTTACAACCGCATGCGCGAGCTGTTTCGCGGCGAAAAAAAATTTTTTATGAGCGTGAGCGGCGCGAATTGGGGCTTGGGCTGCAACGCGATCCACATGCTTGATCTGTACTCGTTTTTATCCGACCAAAAAATTTTTTCGTCCGACATTGAATACCTCGACGCCGATCACATCGACAGCAAGCGCAAGGGCTACATCGAATTCACCGGCTCGCTCCGCGTAAAATCTCCGAAAGGGACGCTGCTGCTCACGTCGTATGCGCCGTCTTTGTTTGATCTGACAGGGGGGGGGCCGCCGAACGTTATAGCATTTAATTCGGAGCATTTCTATTGTGTGGTCGAGGAAGGCAAGCGCCGCGCGAAATTATTTAATCGACACGACGACGGTTGGCAATGGGACGATTTCGAGGTCGACAGCAAAATGCAAAGTCAAGTCACGCAGAATCTTGTCGAGCAACTGATCGAGACCGGCTCGTTGGAATTGCCGACGTACGAAGAATCCGCCGCCCTGCATAAGGTTTTGTTGACGGGATTTTTAAATCAGTTGAACGCCGACGGAAGGGAGCGTGTCGAGTTATGTCCGATAACTTGAAAGCCGAAGTGATGTTGGTTGGCGCGGGCGGCATGGCGATCGATTACGCGAAAGTGCTGAAGGGCTTGCACAGAAATTTTGTCGTGGTGGGTCGCGGCGAAGACTCCGCGCGGAAGTTTGAAGAAAAAACCGGCGTCGAAGTTCGGCGCGGGGGCTTGGAAAAATTTTTGGCATCAGCCGATCGATTGCCGCCGTATGCGATCATTGCAGTCAACGTTCCGCAACTGGCGTCGACGTGCGAGGCGCTGTTGAAGAGCGGCGTAAAAAATATTTTATTGGAAAAACCCGGCGCCACATCGATTGCCGACTTTCAATCGCTCCGACAGTCGGCGCTCGAAAATCACGCGTCGGTGAGCATTGCATATAACCGTCGCTTTTACGCGTCGACGCGCGCGGCGAAAAAATTTATTGCCGAGGACGGCGGCGTCACTTCGTTTAATTTCGAGTTCACCGAGTGGTTGCACGTGTTTGAAAATCTCGGGCGCGACATGTCGAAGACGACGCATCGATTGTTTTTGGGCAACTCGACTCACGTGGTGGACATGGCGTTTTACATGGGCGGCGAGCCGACGGAGATCATTTGCTATAAAAAACCGTCGTCGACTTATAATTGCAAGGCGCTGTTTGCGGGCGCGGGCATTTCCGAGCGCGGGGCGCTGTTCAGTTATCAGGCAAATTGGGAAGCGCCCGGGCGTTGGAGCGTCGAGATGTTGACGAGCAAACGTCGATATATTTTCCGTCCGTTGGAGAAATTGCAGATTCAGCAGATGCGCACCGTCAAAGTGGATTTTGCCGACGTGGATTATTCATTGGACACGGAATATAAGCCCGGGCTGTATTTGGAGACGAAGGCGTTTTTGGATAGCGATGAAAATTTTGTCGACCTGTGCTCGCTCGATGAGCAATGCGCTCGTCTGCCGATCTATCAAAAGATGTCGGACGGCATCTTCTAAAATTGCAACCAACCGATGAGGTGATAAACATGTATCTCGACAAAAAAATCTTGGGGATAATTCCCGCGCGGGGCGGCTCAAAAGGAGTGCCGCGCAAAAATATTCGAGAGTTCTGCGGCAAGCCGTTGATCGCTTGGACGATCGAGCAGGCAAAGGGCTCAAAGTACATCGACGAGTGCGTGATCTCGACGGAAGATGAGGAGATCAAGGCGGTCGCCGAAAAATACGGCGGCTCCGTCCCATTCATGCGTCCGGCGGAAATGGCGCGCGACGAATCTCCCAGCATCGATGCGATCGCCCACGCGGTGAGCATGATGCCGGGCTACGACTTCGTTGTGCTGCTTCAGGCGACGTCGCCGTTACGGTTGAGCGCGGACATTGACGGCGCAATCGAATTTTGTTTTGAGCGCGGCGCGCAATCGTGCCTCAGTTTGACGGAGGCGGCGATTAATCCGTATTGGACTTATGTGTTGGACGAGGGCGGTCGGATCAGACGGCTGTTGAAGTTGCCGCAAGAAAAAAGTTATCGACGTCAACTGCTGCCGAAAGTTTATCAGCCCAACGGCGCGGTTTACATCGCGAGCACCGAGCTCATCACCAAGATGCGCAGGGTGAGCGACGAAAACACCATCGGATATATGATGCCGACGGAGCGCTCGTGGGACATCGACACGCCTCAGGATTTTGAGATCGCTCAATTTTTGATGCAGAAGGCGTTGAACCATTGATGAAAAAAATTTTGGTGTATCCGTGCGGGACGGAATTGGGGCTCGAGATTTTTCGCGCCGTTCGTTGTTCGTCTCATTATGAATTGTACGGCGGCTCGAGCACTTACGATCACGGGCGCTTCGTCTATAAAAATCACATTGACAATCTGCCGTTTATCACCGACAACAGTTCCGTCGACGAGATTCTTCGTTTCGACGCGGCGATTCGCCCTTATAAATTCGACTGCATTTATCCGACGATGGACGGAGTTATAACGGTTTTTTCAAAATATCGCGAGGCACTCACGCCCGTCGTCGTCGCTCCGTCTTACGAAACGACGCGCATCACTCGTTCCAAGCGTGCAACTTATGAGCTGTTTAAAAATATCATTCCAATCCCGACGATCTATCGCGATGCGGAGGAGATCAAAAATTATCCGGTGTTCATAAAACCCGCTGTCGGTCAGGGTTCCGTCGGCACGCTCAAAATCGAAAGCCCGACACAATTGCAGTCGATGAATGCGTTCGACGACGGTTTGTTGGTGCTGGAATATCTTCCGGGCAGAGAGTACACCGTCGATTGCTTCACCAATTCGGAGGGCAGATTGATATACTGCAAGGGGCGGACGCGCAATCGGATTAAAAGCGGTATCAGCGTCAACGCCACATTCTGCGATCACCCGAAATTCCATGAGTACGCAAATTTGATCAATGACAAATTGAATCAAGTCGGCGCTTGGTTTTTTCAATTGAAGGAGGCTGCCGACGGCGAGCTGAAATTGATGGAGATTGCGTCTCGCGCGGCGGGCACTTCGACGATCGCGCGCGGGATCGGAGTGAATCTGCCGCTGCTCACTTTGGACAGTTTCAACGGGCTTGTCATCGACGACGTCTGCATCAATAATTATCCGATTGAGCTTGATCGAGCGATGTACAACGTTTTCAAAATCTGCCTGCCTTATCGGACGGTTTATATCGACTATGATGATACAATCATCGTGCACGGTCGATTGAATTTGACGGCGGTAAAATTTTTGTTTCAATGCATCGACAACGGCAAGCGTCTCGTGTTGATTACTCGACACGCCGGAGTTAATCTCGATGAGGAGCTTCAGAGTCACAGGCTCGACGGGCTGTTTGATGAGATAATTCATTTGGACGCGGAGCGAAAGAAATCTGATGTGATTTCCGACAGCGCCGGCATTTTTATAGACGACTCGTACGGTGAGCGCAAAGACGTTGCAACTCGATGCGGCATTCCGGTTTTTGATGTCAATATGATTGAGTGTCTTTTGGAGGATTAGATTGATGGACGGGATTTTAATAATCGCGGAGGCGGGCGTCAATCACAACGGCGACGTCGATTTGGCGCATCGATTGATCGACGAGGCGAAATACGCGGGTGCCGACGTGGTGAAGTTTCAAACGGCGAAGCCCGAGTTGGTGGCGTCAAGGTACGCGGACAAAGCCGCCTATCAGAAACAAACGACCGATGCCGCCGAATCTCAATTGGATATGATCAAAAAAATTTTGTTGCCGTTCGAGGATTTTATAGAGTTAAAGCGGCATTGCGACGAAGTCGGCATCGAATTTTTATCGACGCCGTTTGAACCGACAGCGCTGAAATTTTTGATCGACGAGTGCGGATTGTCGACGATAAAAATTCCTTCGGGCGAGATCACCAACGCGCCGTTTTTATTGCAGATCGCGCGGACGGGCAAAAAAATAATTTTATCGACGGGCATGAGCACGCTCGGCGAAGTCGAGGCGGCGCTCGGAGTGCTGGCGTTCGGATATTTACGCGAAGGAACTCCGAAATCGGATCGAGATTTGGTCGAGGCGTATGCAGAGGCTCAACGGCTCGGAGTGCTGAGAGAAAAAATAACACTGCTGCATTGCACGACGGAATATCCGGCGCCGTTCGACGAAGTGAATTTGTCGGCGATGGCGACGATGCGTCGTGCGTTCGGATTGCCCGTCGGATATTCCGATCACACGCCGGGGATTGCGATCTCGTTGGCGGCGGCGGCGCTGGGCGCGGTAGTGATCGAAAAACATTTTACGCTCGACAAAAATTTGCCGGGTCCGGATCACAAAGCGTCGCTCGAGCCGAATGAATTGCGATCGATGATTGAAGGCATTCGACAAATCGAGTTGGCTATCGGCGACGGAGTGAAGGCTCCGACGGCGCGCGAGTACGGCAATATAAAAATCGCGCGAAAGAGTTTGATCGCGCGGCGTTCGATCTCGAAAGGCGAAGTTTTTTCGGACGAGAATGTTACGGTCAAGCGTCCGGCGACGGGAATAAGTCCGATGCGATACTGGGAGATGCTCGGTCGAACGGCGGAACGAAATTACGTCGAGGACGAGATTTTATGAGCGACAAGGCAATTATAATGCTCGGCGCCGGCGGACATGCGAAGGTTTTGTTGGATATTCTGCTCGATTGCGGCGCGAATGTGATTGGCATTTTGGATCAAATTCCGCGAGGAGCGGGATTATTCGGCGTTCCGATCATCGGTACCGACGACGACATAAAAAATTATTCGACGACGGCGGTTGAGCTCGTCAACGGGCTCGGCTCGATCAATGTGGTCGGCGCTCGTGCGAACATCTTCAAAAAATTTAAGGCGATCGGATATAATTTTCGGAGCGTGATTCACTCGTCGGCGATCGTTTCAAGGCGTGCGCAATTGGGCGAAGGCGTTCAAATAATGGCAGGCGTCGTCATAAATCCCGGTACAAGGATCGGCGACAACGCAATCATAAATACGCGCGCGTCGATCGATCACGATTGTCGGATTGCCGCGCACGTTCATATCGCGCCGGGTTGTGTGTTGTCGGGCGGAGTGACGATCGGCAGTCGCACTCACATCGGCACCGGCAGTTCGATTATTCAAGGGATCAATATCGGCGAAAAAGTTTTAATCGGAGCCGGCAGCGTGGTCGTGCATGATATTCCCGACGGCGTCAAAGCGTTCGGCGTTCCGGCTCAAGTGAGGTGAGGTATTGAAAAACATTGCGGTCTTGACGGCGACGCGCGCCGAATACGGATTGCTCGCGCCGATAATAAAAAAATTGAAATCGACCGACGGACTCAAAACGTTTGTGCTGGCGACGGGCATGCACCTTTCGCCGGAGTTCGGCTCGACGTATCGAGAGATTGAGTCGGACGGCGTCCACATCGATAAGAAAATCGAAATACTGTTGAGCGCGGACACTCCGTCGGCGATCAGTAAATCAATGGGGCTGGCGCTGATCGGCTTCGCGGATTATTTTTCGGCTCAACCGTTGGACGCGCTGATGGTGCTCGGCGATCGATATGAAACATTAGCGGTGTGTTGCGCGGCGATGAATGCGCGAATACCGATAATCCATTTATACGGCGGCGAAACGACGATCGGCGCGGTCGACGAAGCAATCAGACACAGCATAACGAAAATGAGTTATCTGCATTTCACGTCGACGGAAGAATATCGGCGACGCGTGATCCAATTGGGCGAGGCGCCGGATCGGGTGTTCAACGTCGGAGCAATGGGCGTCGAGAACGCGCTCAATACAAGATTTTTGACGCGAGAGGAATTGTCGGCGTCGATAGGTTTTGATCTCGACGGCGATTATGCGGTGGTGACATTTCATCCCGTCACTCTCGAAGGCGATCCGACAGATCAGCTCGACGAATTATTGAGCGCGCTCGACGGCGTCAACGACATGAAATTTATAATAACGAAGGCGAACGCGGACGCGGGCGGGCGATTGATCAATGAGCGCCTGATGAATTATACTTCGGCTCGAAAAAATTGTTTGCTGTTAGAATCGTTAGGCGCGCGACGATATTTGAGCGCGTTGAAGTATGCGGCGCTGGTGATCGGCAACTCGTCAAGCGGGATCATGGAGGCGCCTGCGTTTAAAATCCCGACGGTAAATATCGGCGATCGACAGACGGGGCGTCTCAAGCCCGCGAGTGTAATTGATTGCTCCGCGCGGAGTGAGGAGATTGCGGCGGCGATCGCTCGAGCGCGGCGTTTGAAGTCGGAGGGCGCCTTCGACAACATGATCAATCCTTACGGCGACGGTCGGACGTCCGAAAAAATTATTTCGATTGTCGCCGATTGGCTGTTGAAAGATCGGATTGATCTGAAGAAAGTATTTTACGACTTACCGATAAAAATTTGATTTGGGAGGCATCATTTATGAAGGCATTGGTAGTTGGCTACGGCTCGATGGGGCGGCGGAGGATTCGTCTGTTGAAAAAAATTATGAGCGACGTTGAGATCATTTCTGTCGACGCAAATCCCGCGCGTTTGGAGCAGGCGCGTGCGGCAAATTTGACTGCGTACTCGAACCTCGACGACGCGATTGCCGAGCGTCCGGACTTTGCGTTTGTCTCGACGTCACCGGCGGCGCATGCGGATATCGCGTTGAGTCTGGCGAAGGCGGGCATCAATCTTTTCACCGAGCTGAATTTGATCGACAAGAACTACGACGAGATCACGGCGGCGGCGAAAGCGAACGGCTCTGTCGCCTTCATGTCGAGCACCATGCTCTATGACAAGCGCATTCAAACGATCGCAGATGCTATCAAGACGGCGGCCCCCCCCCCATTAACATATATTTTTCATGTGGGGCAGTATCTTCCCGATTGGCATCCGTGGGAGAGCTATAAAGATTTCTTCGTGAGCCAAAAATTGACGAACGCGATCCGAGAGATTTACGTTGTCCAATTGCCGTGGATCATTGAGCTGTTCGGCGAGATCACGGACGTGCATGCGATCGGTCAGAAGTGTACGACGCTCGAGCTGGATTATCCCGACGCGGCTATCTCGACATTTAAGCATGCCAACGGAAATATCGGCGTGTTTACGTGTGATGTGGCGTCGCGCGCGGCGTCGACTTCGCTCGAGGTCATCAACGAAAATATTCATCTGTTCTGGTACGGGCACAACGACGATCTGTTTCTGTATGACATCGAGCATAAGAAGATGACGCAGTTGAAGGCGTATGAGACGGTCGAGCACGTTGAAGGCTACGCCGACAATATCATTGAGGATCGCTACGTCGACGAGATTAAAAATTACCTCGACGTCATCTATAAGGGTGCGGAGCCGAAGTATTCATTCGAGAAGGACAAGCGCACGCTCGAAATTTGCGATAAGATCGAGGAGATGATCTTTTGAAAGTATGTTTCATAGGCGTCGGCTCGATCGCGAAACGCCACATAAAAAATTTGAAAGCGATGCTCGGCGCGGACGTTGAGATCGATGTGCTCAGGAGCGGGCGCGGCAATCCGTTGGATTCGACCATCGAAGATCAATTGCGCGCCGTCCGATTCCGCGCGGAGGAACTCGACGAGCATTACGATGCGCTGTTCGTCACCAATCCGACCGCGTTGCATTACGAGACGTTGAAAAAATTTAAAGGGCTCAGCGACAATATTTTTATTGAGAAGCCGGTGTTTGTGACGGGCTCGGAGGATATTACGCCGTTTCAAAACGACGGCAAGGTTTATTATGTCGCCTGTCCTTTGCGCTATATGAATGTCATTCGATGGTTGAAGGCGAACGTCGATTTTTCGGCGGTGTATTCGATGCGTTGTATCTCGTCGAGTTATCTGCCGGATTGGCGTCCCGGGACGGATTATCGGAAGAATTTCGGCGCGCATAAGGATCAGGGCGGAGGCGTGGCGATTGATCTCATTCACGAGTGGGATTACATCTGTCATCTGATCGGATATCCACTCGAGGTGAAAAGTTTTTTGCGTCGGAAGTCGGCGTTGGAGCTTGACTCGGAGGACGTGGCGATTTACATTGCGGATTATCCGAACACGACGGTCGAGGTGCATCTTGATTATTTCGGTCGGGCGACGGTGCGGAATTTGGAGTTGTACTGTCGCGACGATACGATCCACGTCGATTTGCTCAAGCAGACGATCCGTTGGTTGAAGGCGGATAAAGTTATCGAGCTGCCGCAGGCGCGAGACGATTATCAACGGTTGGAGTTGGAGCATTTCATGGAGATCGCGGCAAGAAAAATTCCGTCGGACAATGACATTTCGAGGGCGATGCGCGTCCTTCGGATTGCGAGCGGGCATAAGTCCGACGTGCGTTGAAGGGAGAATAACGGATGAATAAATGCGCCATAATCATGTATCATTACGTGCGGGAGTTGTCGTATACGCGATATCCCGGCATCAAAGGGCTGAAGGTTTCGCTGTTTAAGGAGCAGCTGACGTACCTGCGGAAGTATCACAACTTTGTGCGGTCAACGGATTTGATCGCGGCGATCTACGAAAACAAGCCTCTGCCGGAAAATGCGGTGTGGCTCACCTTCGACGACGCTTATGCCGACCATTACACCAACGTATTTCCGATTCTCGACGAGATGGGCATCGAAGGGGCATTCTTCGCTCCCGTCAAGGCGATCACCGAGCATGAAGTTCTCGACGTCAACAAAGTGCATTTCATTCTCGCCTCTGTCAAAAACATCAACGAGCTTGTCGAGGACATTTATAAACTTTTGAATGAGCATCGGGAGCAGTACAACCTTCAGAGCAATGAATATTACTTCAATAAGTTGGCGGTGGCGAATCGTTTTGATCCGAAGGAAGTGATTTTCGTCAAGCGACTGTTGCAAGTCGAGCTCGTTGAGGAATTGCGCAATCGCTTGACGGATATTCTATTCAAAAAATATGTGTCGGACGATGAGGCGGCGTTCTCGCGTGAGCTGTACATGAGCAAAGATCAAATGAAGTGCATGGTGCGGCACGGAATGTATGTCGGCAGTCACGGCTACGATCACTATTGGCTCAACTCGTTGCCGGTCGAAAAACAAATCTCGGAGATCGATAAATCGTTGGAGTTTCTGAAGGCGATCGGCAGTGATGTCGACAATTGGATCATGTGTTATCCGTACGGCGCCTATAAAAATTTACATGAAAATAATCTGGGGGGGGGGTCGACAGTTTCATCACTAATCGAAGTGATCCGAGAGCGCGGTTGCAAGTTAGCGTTGACGACCGAAGTAGCGTCGGCGATCCTCGACAAAGAACATGCATTCAAGCTGCCGCGCTTCGACACAAACGATTTCCCGAAGGATCGCAACGCCGAGTTCAGAGTCGTGGGCGCCAATTGACGGTGGGAAATTTGGAGAGGAGCATCGAATTTGAAGAGAGAGCAGGTCACTGCTTTTGTCATTGGGCAGTTGAAAAATAATTTTGCGTTGACGGATTCGGAGGCGACGGCGATTTTGGACGGCGGCATCGGTGATCGCGCCTGTGCTCGAGCGTTGTATTCGTTGACGAAGATTACGGAGCGCTTCTCAACGAAATACTACGAGCCCGAGATCAATCCGTTGAATACGATCGCGTATTGCAATTACCTGTATTGGTTGAGTCGTGAGGCATTCGAGAACGGTTTGATCGATGTGGCGTCGAAGGTTTATTACCTTAACAAGATGCTGAACTGCGTCGAATTATTTTATGAGGTCGAGTTGCCTGAGATTTGGACGTGCGAACATCCCGTCGGCAGTGTCATGGGGCGCGCTCAATACGGAAATTATTTTCGATTCTATCAAGGCTGCACCGTCGGCGGCAATCGGAAACTGAAAAATAAATGGGGGGGAGGGGG
>CALGGP010000192.1 GCA_937915885.1 uncultured Selenomonadales bacterium
GCGATAGCCGACACGCGTTGGCGGCGCACGAGCCCTTCATCGATAGCCGACACGCAGCGGCGGCGCACGAGCCTTGCATCGATAGCCCCTCCGTCGTCGGCTCCGACGCAAAAAATTTTTCTCCCGATCAAGCGCCTCTCACGGATCGAACATGGGGGGCGCCGTTAGCGCGGGGTGGGAACCACGGGATAATTTGGGCGCCGACCTCCGAGGGTGGGAGCGCTGGCGGCGCCCCTACCGTCCCCCCCGAAAACCGCGCGGGCTCAAAAATTTTGATCATCTGTCAAATTCACGGCGAACGTCCCGGCGCCTTATGCGAAGTCTTAGAGGAATTTGCCTTCCGCAATGTAAATATGACGCGGATCGAGTCGCGCCCCGCTCGCACCAAGCTAGGCGAATATATTTTTTTCTTCGATCTCGACGCCGATGCTCCGCGCGGAGTGCTCGACGAGTCGATCGACGCCGTCAAACGCAAATCGATTTGGTTGAAAAAACTCGGCGCCTTCCCCGTCATCTCCGCAACTCATTGAAAGGAAGTGATGCTTATGACCGATGAGGAAAAAAATTTTTTTGATGCCCTGACCGTCCGACGAAACACTCTCGCCGATCACTTCGACGATCCCGCCGCGCGCAAGGGCTGGCTGAGTATCGTCGAGCGTTATTCCGATCAGGCTCATTTTATTTACGAGCTCCTTCAAAATGCCGACGACGCCGGCGCCACCCGCGCCCGCTTTTATCTCAAGCCCGACGAGCTGCTTTTCGTCCACAACGGCACCCGACATTTTTCCATCACCGCGCCCGATCCCGACAGCGAAGAGCGCGACGCCAACAATAAAACCCTCGGCGACGTCAACGCAATCACCTCCGTCGGCTCGTCCAATAAAAATTCCAACGCCATCGGCAAATTCGGCGTCGGTTTCAAGGCCGTCTTTCATTACACCGCCACGCCCCGCGTTTACGATCCCAACTTTGCTTTCAAGATCGAGCGATACATCGTCCCGAGCGCGCTCGACGCCGATCACCCCGTCCGTCGCGATCAGGAAACTCTTTTTGCATTTCCTTTCGACCGTCGAGAATTGAAGCCTCAACGCGCCGAGCGCGAGATTGCCGATAAACTTGCCAAGTTGATACAGCCCACGCTCTTTTTGAATACGCTGACCGAAGTCGCTTACGAGCACGGAACAATCTCCGGCGGCTACCGCAAAGAAATTCTCGAAACTCACGACTTCGGCGATATCCGCGCGGAGCTGATTCGCCTCGTCCAGATCAATAACGGCACCACCCAACTGCAGAAGCCCGCGCAAAATTTTTGGCTCTTCACGCGGTCGGTGCGCATCGTCAACGATCAAGTCAACATCTCCGTCGGCTTTCTGCTCGAAAAAGATCGGCTCGCGCCCGCGCTCCTTTACAACGCCTTCTGCTTTTTCCCGACGAAGGAACGGACGGGGCTCAACTTCATAATCCAAGCGCCGTTTTTGTTGACGGAGAGTCGGGAGAATATCCGCGCGGCGGACTTCAGGAATATCGCGATGATCAAAAAACTCGCCGAACTCGCCGCCGATTCCCTCGAGATTCTGAGAGACTTCGGCAAGCTCGACGACGGCATTTTGAATGTAATTCCGTTCGACCGCGCGGTGTTCGGTGAGACTTCCGATAAGGATCAAATTTCGTTCCGCCCGTTTTACGACGACATCAAAGCGAAATTCAAACACGCGGCGATCCTGCCGATCGGCGACGGCAAATGCGTCGAGTCGGCGAATGCTTATTGGTCGAAGACGGCGGTGCTCAATCAGCTTTTCGACAACGAACGATTGAAATTGTTGATGGACAATCCGAACGCGGCGTGGGCGTTCCGAACGATCGGCGAAAAGCACGTCGGCGGGTCGGCGCTCAACCGTTATATTCGAGAGCTCGTCGCCGACAGTTTTGAGGACGAAAATTTATTGCCCAAGCTCGACGAGAAATTTATCGAGCAACAGCCGGTCGAGTGGCTCCGCAAACTGTATCGATATCTGACGGATACGGAGTTGCGCATGAAGTTGACGCGAATGCTGCCGATTTTCCTCGATCAAGAGCGGAAGGCGCGGTCGGCGTTCGATCCCGACGGTCGGGCGCAATTGTTTCTGCCGACGGAGGGCGATGCGGATTTTCCGACGCTCAATCGGGAGCTGATCAAAGACGCCGACATTCGACGGAGCCTCTTAAAATTCGGATTCAAGGAGCCGGCGCTCGAGGACGAAATTTATAATAAAATCCTGCCGCAATTCGAGAGCAAAGAGGAGTTCGACACTCGCGCGCACGTAAAAAAATTGGTGCGGTGGTATCGGGAGGCGCCGTCGGATAAGCGGGCAAAATTCGTCGGGGCGCTGCGGACGTGTCGATACGTTTTCGCGCAATCGGAGGACGGGCGCGCGCGACGATGTTACCCGCACGAGATGTATTTGTATTCGGAGGAGCTCAAGGATTATTTTGACGGCGTCAAGTCGGTGAAGTTCGTGCGGCCGGAGGATTACGAGCCGTCGGACAAACGCGAGCTCAACGCGCTGAAGGAGCTGTTGATTGAAACGGGCGTTGCGAGTGATCTGCCGCGCCTGGTGACGCACGATCTGATGTTGGCGGAGGCGATCCGATTCAAACTGCCGCGCTACAATCAAAAGCGTGATGCGGTGTGGCGCGAGACGCGCATCGACGGCTGTCAAGAGATTTTGCATTGGATCGAGCGGACACGCGACAAATATAAATCGGTGATCCTCTGGCGTGTGCTGATCAAAATGTTTGAGCAGCGCTTTGTCAAGCGGCGGACGCCGGAAAAAGAATTGATCGGGCACGTTCGATTCACCGATTCGGATCGAAAGCGCGAGTATGCGTCGACGGACATCATGGCGTTGCGACAAACGCCGTGGCTGTTCGATAATCGCGGGCAATTCAAGCCGCCGTCGGAGCTCGAGAAGGCGTCGCTGTCAACGGAATATGATCGGCAATCGGGCGAGGCGGAGCGGCTGAGTAAATTTTTGAGGATAGGCGATGACGCGAATTTGACGCCCGAGCAATTGAAAAAAATTCGAGTGGCGAATCTGCTCGAGCAGCACGGGATCACCGAGGAAATACTCCTCGAGATCATAAAAAGTTTGCCGGAAGGAGATTGACTTATGGTTATAATAATGCACCCCGACGCGACGCAACAAAACATCGACGAGGTAGTAAATGCGATAGAAAGTCGCGGGCTCGAAGCGAAGATAATGATCGGCGCTCAACAGAAAATTATCGGCGTAATCGGCGACAAGACGAAGTTCACATCGGTGCCGGTCGATGCGATGCCGGGCGTGGATCACAGCGTCGAGATATCGAAGAGTTACAAGCTGGCGAGCCGCGAGTTCCATCCGCAATCGAGCGTGATCGATGTGGACGGCGTAAAAATCGGCGGCGAGGAGCCGGTGATCATGGCGGGACCGTGCGCGGTCGAGTCGAGAGAACAATTATTGGAGTCGGCGGAGATCATCAAAGCGGGCGGCGCGCAATTCCTTCGGGGCGGCGCATACAAGCCGCGGACTTCGCCGTACTCGTTCCAAGGGCTGGAGGTCGAGGGGCTAAAATATTTGGCGGAGGCGCGAGAGCGGACGGGCTTAAAAATCGTCACGGAAGTTACGACGGTCGAGGCGCTCGAGCACGTTGCTTATTACGCCGACATGCTTCAGATCGGCGCGCGCAACATGCAAAATTTTGGTCTGTTGAAGGAAGTCGGACGATGCGGCAAGCCGGTGCTTTTGAAGCGCGGATTGGCGGCGACGCTCGACGAGTGGCTCAACGCGGCGGAGTATATAATGAGCGCGGGCAATCCGAACGTGGTGTTCTGCGAGCGCGGGATCAGAACTTATGAGACCTACACTCGAAACACGCTCGACTTATCGGCGGTGGCGGCGATCAAACATTTATCTCATCTGCCGATCATCGTTGATCCGAGCCATGGGACGGGCAAATGGCGCATGGTAAAGCCGATGGCGTTGGCGGCGATAGCGGCGGGCGCGGACGGTTTGATGATGGAGGTGCATCCGAACCCTGCGAAGGCGCTTTCGGATGGGCCGCAGTCTTTGACACCGGAACATTATCGGGAAGTCATGAAGGGAATTTGGAAGCTGTCGAAGTTCATGCAGGATGAGGGCATTGCTGTTGGCGAACTTTGAGAACTTGTTTAGTATCTGAGCCGTAGTAGATCCGTCAGACCTGCTGTGGCGTGATACGAAACCGGTTCCGAGAGCGGAAAGTAGGAGAGTAGATGGAGTTTAAGCCTTTGGAAAAGGCGGACAAGGCTGTTTTTGATCAGTTTTACCGCAGCCGTTACTATGAGAATGCGCATTTCAATTTCACGAATCTTTACATGTGGAGACAGCCGTACCAGATCCGCTGGTGCGTAGAGGATGGCGTGCTGTATATGCTGTCGGAATGGGATGGAGTGCTCAGTGCGCTTCAGCCCATCGGCCCGCAGGAGAAGATGCAGGAGGCCATCGGGAAGTTTCTGGACTATTTCGCGGCGCAGGGGAAGAACCTCAACTTCGTGGGCATCGAGAAGTCCTTTGCGGAGGATCTGCGGAACTATCCGGATGCTGCATTTGAGATTTCGGAGGATCGGATCAATTTCGACTATGTCTATCTTGCGGAGAATCTCATCAAGCTGGCGGGACGCAAGTTCCATTCCAAAAAGAACCATTTGAACAGTTTCCGCAAGAATCATCCCGATGCGGAGTATCTTTCCATCACGAAGGACATCATCCCCCAGTGCAGGGAGGAGCTGAACCGTTGGTATGAGCTGCGCAGGGATTCGGAGGATGCAGACAATTTCATGTGCTATGAGGTTGCGGCCATCCATGAGGTTTTTGACAATTTCGAGGATTTCAAGCTGCGCGGTGCAGCCATCCGCCTTGGCGGGCAGGTCATCGCCTTCACCTTCGGTGAGCAGCTCAATGAGGATACGGCAGTGATCCATGTGGAAAAGGCATCGCCGGAGATCAACGGTGCCTACGCGGCGATCAATCAGTTTTTCGTGGAGAATGACTGGGCGCACATGACCTATATCAACCGCGAGGAGGATATGGGGATCGAGGGCCTGCGGAAAGCCAAGGAGTCCTATAAGCCGGTGAAATTAATCGAGAAGTTTACGGCGGTGCAAAGAAAATCGTAAGAAAAAAGTCTTGCTAACGCGGGGAAAATACCGTATAATGTGAAATCGTGAACGGTTCACTAGCTCAGTTGGTAGAGCACCTGACTTTTAATCAGGGTGTCCCGGGTTCAAATCCCGGGTGAGCCACCAAGTTTTGGCAAATCTATTCGACTCACTAGCTCAACTGGTAGAGCAACTGACTCTTAATCAGTAGGTTCGGGGTTCGATTCCCCGGCGGGTCACCATTTTTGTAAGGGCGATTAGCTCAGCCGGGAGAGCATCTGCTTTACACGCAGGGGGTCGGCAGTTCGAGCCTGTCATCGCCCACCAAATAAAAATATTCGGCCCGGTAGTTTAGTTGGTTAGAATGCCGCCCTGTCACGGCGGAGGTCGTCGGTTCAAGTCCGATCCGGGTCGCCACATGCCTCGGTAGCTCAGTTGGTAGAGCAGGGGACTGAAAATCCCCGTGTCCGTGGTTCGATTCCGCGCTGAGGCACCATACAATATGCCGACTTAGCTCAATTGGCAGAGCAACTGATTTGTAATCAGTAGGTTGTAGGTTCAAGTCCTATAGTCGGCTCCATTTTTTTATACGCGGGTGTAGCTCAATGGTAGAGCTCCAGCCTTCCAAGCTGATCACGTGGGTTCGATTCCCATCACCCGCTCCATTAATCAGCCGGGGTGGCGGAACTGGCAGACGCACGGGACTTAAAATCCTGCGGGCTTTAAAACCCGTACCGGTTCGATTCCGGTCCTCGGCACCAATAACATGCGGTAGTGGCGGAATGGCAGACGCGCCAGCTTCAGGCGCTGGTGGGGGCAACCCTGTGGAGGTTCAAGTCCTCTCTGCCGCACCAATAAAAAAATTTTTTTATACGCGGTCGTGGCGGAACTGGCAGACGCGCTGCTTTGAGGGGGCAGTGTTCGCAAGGACGTGTGAGTTCAAGTCTCACCGACCGCACCATATATTTTTTCGACCGCGCGGTCGTGGCGGAACTGGCAGACGCGCTGCTTTGAGGGGGCAGTTCTCGCAAGGGAGTGTGAGTTCAAGTCTCACCGACCGCACCAGCCTTTGAGGGCTCTTTTTTATTGGTTTTATTCCGTCCACCCGCCCTATAAGGGTTGTCGCCCTTTTATTCCAAGGGGCGACGAAATTTTTTTATCCCGCCC
>CALGGP010000193.1 GCA_937915885.1 uncultured Selenomonadales bacterium
GATCGCAATCATCGCGTTCACATCTCTGCTGTCGATATCGATCTCGTGTCTGATCCTGAACCGCGTGATCGAGCGGCACAATGAGGATTGATCAAAGTCATCGTCTCCAACGTCTATGATCGACGCAACGGTGAGGAGTAATGAGAATGAGACATTTATCGGAGGGGCGCAGCCTGTCAAAGATGGTGATCGCAATCATCGCGTTCACATCTCTGCTGTCGATATCGATCTCGTGTCTGATCTTGAACCGCGTGATCGAGCGGCACAACGAGGAATTGATCAAAGTCATCGTCTCCAACGTCTATGACGACATCATAAGCGGGATGCTGAAGCCGGTGATGGTGGCGCAGACGATGTCGCACGATCATTTTCTCCGAGAAAATCTCAAGGCAGAGAAGGACGTCGCGTTCGAGACGGAAGTCGAAACGCTGTCGACTTATCTCAATTCGATCAAAAACGGCTTCGGCTACAGTTGCGCGGCAATCACGTCCGCCGCCACGATGAATTATTATACCTACAAAGGGTTTCATAAGAAGGTGTCGCCGCTCTATGACGAGTACGACATTTGGTACAAAAAATTTATCGATTCCGGCGCCAATTACAGTTACGATGTCAATCTTGACGAGACGAATAACGACACGTGGACGCTGTTTGTCGACGCGCGCATTGATGACGAGAACGGCAATTTGCTCGGCGTGTGTGCGATCGGTATGCTCATGGAGAAAATCCAAGATATTTTTGTTCGGAACGAGGACGCCTACAAAATCAAAATCAATCTGGTCGACAAGCGCGGGCTGATCAAAGTCGACAGCAATTCGATGCGGATTGAAAATGCGCTGATCGAGAGCGTCATCGGGGCGCAAACGAACGACCAGATAACGATGAAGCGCATCAAAGATACGTATGTGATCCTGAGATATATTCCGGAGCTGGATTGGTTTCTGGTCATACAGCGCGACGCCAACCGTGAGCTCGGTGCGTTCTCGAATTTGATATTCTACATGCTGACGGGCTTTTTCATCACGATGGTGATCATTCTGACGTTGGTGCAATTGGGCGTGAGTCGGCAGCAGCGTCGGATTGAGGAACTTGCAAAGAAAAACGGCATCACGAGCCATGCGGGGCTGTATGCGTCGATGCACTTGATCGAGCCGGACAAGGATGCGATCCACGAGTTGAGCCGCGATGAGCACATCGATTTGATCAAGATAGCGGACGGCGGGGACGCGGCGGGTCGACTGATCCGCGCGGTAAAGGAAATGACGGCGCCGGACAATCAGCCGAAGATGTTGGCGTTCGTCGATTTAAAGACGCTGCCGGAGCGAATGAAAGAAAAGCCCGCGATACACCACGAATTTTTGAGTCGGAAGCACGGCTGGTGCAAGGCGTATTTCATGGCGGTCGATCAAACGCCGTCGGGGCGGCTCAACGAGATAGTGTTTGCGATCGAGCTGATCGACGCCGAGAAGAAGAAGGAGGAGCAACTTGTTTATCTGTCGGAGACGGACGCGATGACGGGGCTGAACAATCGCGGGAGCGGCGAGCGGAAGATCGCGGGGCTGATAGGAGCGAGTTGCGAGGGGATGTTCTGTCTGCTCGACGCGGACAAATTCAAATCGGTGAATGACAATTACGGGCATGATGTGGGCGACAAGGTGATCAAGGCGATAGCGGAGTGTCTGAAAAAATCGTTGCGCAACACGGATATAGTGATGCGGCTCGGCGGCGATGAGTTTGCGTTTTACGCGCTGGGCGTGACGGACGAGGAGCGCGGCATGATAATAATCAATCGGCTGTTCGGCGAGATCGATAAAATTGACATACCGGAGCTGGGCGAGCGGCGGATCAATATCAGCGTGGGCGCGGCGCTGTTCAACGGTTTGAAGAAGAGCTCGTTCGAGGAAGTATACAAGCGCGCGGATGTGGGCGTGTACAAGAGCAAGAAGACGGTCGGCAACAGCATCACGTTCGGTTGATGCGGCGGAGAATTGATCGACGGCTCGAATCGATCATCGGGGCGATGCGTTTGACAAACCGGTGCCGTCGTAATATAATCATAACGTTCATTGGTAATGTTGATGAAAGGGGAGATGTGTTCATGCAACCGCATCCCAATCCGAATTCTCTGATTGGAAAGGAAGTACATGTTGTGTCGCGCGGTAAGGTTTATCTCGTAAAGGTCGGAGGCGCGAGCGAGCGTGGCGGTATTTCTGCCAGTTACAAGAACGATCATGGTTCGGTCACCTATATTCATTTCATGTGGGACGAGATTGATGAACTCTACTGATTTGTGTCGGAAAATGATTTGAGTTTATGGCGGGCGTTTGCAATTGGGAGTTCGGACTCCCGATTTTTTTTTGCGATCGCGATTCGAATGATGTGTTTGACGGGAGTGTTGATTGATGGGAAGTGTAGATCGAAAAATCATCGTGCTGGACGACGATCCGACGGGCGTGCAGACGGTGAACGGCGTCAACGTGTACACGGATTGGACAGACGAGAGCATCACGGACGGATTTACGGAATCGCGTCCGATGTTTTTTATCCTGACGAATTCTCGGGCGTGGACGGCGGCGCGAGTTCGATCGGAATATAAAAAAATCGCCGACAGAATTTTATCGACGGCGCGACGGTTGGGGAAAAATTTTTTGGTGATCAGTCGAAGCGACTCGACATTGCGCGGGCATTATCCGCTGGAGACTGAAGTGTTGCGTGAGACATTCGAGCGCGGGAGCTGTTCGATCGACGGAGAAATATTGATGCCGTTCTTCAAAGAGGGCGGGCGCTTGACGATAGGCGACGTGCATTATGTCAAGGAAGGCGATCGATTGATCCCTGCGGCGTCGACGGAATTTGCGCGGGACAAAACCTTCGGCTACAGTCAATCGGATTTGAAGTTGTACATCGAAGAAAAGACGGGCGGTCGATACAAGGCGTCGACGGTCGAGAGCATCACATTGGAGGAACTCCGCGCGGGTGATATCGACGGGATCGCGGCAAAACTGGATCGATTGACGGACTTCAACAAAGCGGTCGTCAACGCGACGGAGTATAGCGACGTAGAAGTTTTTGTGCGGGCGCTGACTCGATCGATGTCCGACGGGAAAAATTTTTTGTTCCGAACGGCGGCGGCGTTGCCGAAGGTGATCGGCGGAGTAAAAGATCGTCCGTTGCTCGATCGAAAAGAATTGGTCGACGCGAATAATCCCAACGGCGGGCTGATAATAGTCGGCTCGCACGTCCGAAAGACGACCGAACAATTAGAGGCGCTCCGCGCGGAGGACGGCGTAGAATTTATCGAGTTTGACGTGCATGACGTTTCGACGGCGGCGCTCGAGCGGATTGTCGGGTTGACGGAAGAAATAATTTTAAGCGGTCGGACGGCGGTAATTTACACGACGCGGCGATTGATAACGTTGCCGTCGGAGGAAGCGTCGCTGAAATTATCGGTGCGGATATCGGCGGCGCTGTCGAGCATCGTCGATCGACTGTCGATCCGTCCGAAGTTTTTGATCGCCAAGGGCGGGATCACGTCGAGCGACATCGGAACGATCGGATTGCACGTCAAGCGGGCGTTGGTGCTCGGTCAAGCGGCGGCGGGCGTTCCCGTGTGGCAGCTTGGGAGCGAAAGTAAATTTCCGGGGCTGAGCTATATAATTTTTCCCGGCAACGTCGGCGCGGTCGACACGCTCAAAAATATAGTGTCGATGCTCCGCGCGGATACCGGAGGACGGCACGATGGAAATTTATGATGAATCTCTCGACAAACTTTTTCCGTTATCTCCGACAAAGACGGTGTCGCCGAGGCGCGAGCTGAGATTTTAAATTTCATTGACGGTTGCGAGTGGCTGTTCGTGATCGCGGACATCGAAGATTTAGAGCTTGCCGAGACGTTTGTCAAAAGTATCGAAGGCTCGAAACTGTTGATGACGTTTTTAATTTTATGTCCGTTCGCCGACGATGCTCGACTTGCCGACATTCCCGCCGACTTGGGCACGTGGATCATATTGCCGAGAGATAAAATTGCCGAGATTTTGCGGACGATGGGCAATGTCGGCAGGGCATATGTCGGCTTCGGCGCCAAAACCGTTTGGTTTGTTTTTTTCGGGCAAGTCGACTTCATCAGTATGATGGAGATTAACGATGCCATTGATTTTTCTGCGGACAATCGGCATCCCGAATGCGATATTTTATGTCAAGTGGATATCGATGCAAACTTCGCCGACGGCGTGACGGCATTTATTCTCGCGACAAAATTTGATTGACGTTCACCAAGCGGTTATGCCGAAGCAGTAATGCGCCGCGCGACAAATCTCTCTGATGGCGTAATATTTGACTTCGTTGTTGGCAACTATGCCGCGACCGGCGGGATGCCAATAATTGATGATCAGCTTGCCGTTCCAAATATAATCGTCGCTTTTGCCCTTGCGCATACCCGTGAAAATGTCGGCGGACTGCAGTAAATGAAAAGTATTGCCGCACAATATCACATCAGGGTCGATTATTTTCAACTCCGCCGCCAATTCGGCTTTGTCTTCCGCAAGAAATTTTTCGAGGTCGGCGTTGTCGGATTGTTTTTGTCCGTGACTTTTCTTGATGTTCATCACGGCGATGAAATCAAAGGAACCGCCGTAGGCTTCCTTCAGAAAAAATAATACCTTCGGTCTCTGATTAATCCATTTGGGCAGATTAACAATGCCGTCCTCAATGAAAGTCGCGTCGTGATTCGACTTGCGCCGCCATTTATCGAAGAGTTCTTCCAACTGTTGTTTTTGATCCACATAAACCGCCTCAATCTGAAGAAATTAAAGAGGCACCGACCGAAGCCGATGCCTCCGAGGGATATGCCCGTATTTAAATCTGATCGGATCAGATTATTTTGCCTGCCAAACGTCGCCGACGGTGCGATTGAGGAGCGGTTTACGCTCGTAGACTGCGCAATCGCCGAGTTCTTCTTCGATGCGGATGAGCTGATTGTATTTCGCCATACGATCGGTGCGGCTGAGCGAACCGGTCTTGATCTGACCGCTGTTGGTCGCAACCGCGATGTCCGCAATCGTCGCGTCCTCGGTTTCGCCGGAGCGATGGGAGGTGACGGTGGTGTAGTTGTGGCGATGAGCCATCTCGATAGCCTCGAGAGTCTCGGTGAGCGAGCCGATCTGATTGACTTTGATCAGGATCGAGTTCGCAGCGCCCATCTCGATGCCTTTCTTGAGGAAGCTGGTGTTGGTGACAAAGAGGTCGTCGCCAACGAGCTGGCAGCGATCGCCGATGCGCTTCGTGAGCTCAACCCAGTTCTCCCAATCGTTTTCATCGAGACCGTCTTCGATGGAGTCGATCGGATATTTGGTGATGAGTTCTTCAAGATAATCGATCTGCTCTTTCGCGGACAATTTCTTGCCGTTCGGATCCTTCTCTACGCCGCTCTTAAGTTTCTTGTAATCATAGAACCACTCGCCGTTCTCTTGGAAAGCGAACTCGGACGCCGCGCAGTCCATAGCGATCTTGACATCTTTGCCCGGCTCGTAGCCTGCCGCTTTGATTGCGTCGACGATGATCTGAAGAGCGTCATCAATGCCGTCGAGTTTCGGAGCGAAGCCGCCCTCGTCGCCGACAGCCGTCGAAAGACCGCGCTTTTTGAGGAGTTTCGCAAGGTTATGGAAGACTTCACAGCCCCAGCGAACGGCCTCTTTGAGGTTGGGAGCGCCGACGGGACGAATCATGAACTCTTGGAAAGCGATCGGAGCGTCGGAGTGAGAGCCGCCGTTGATGATGTTCATCATCGGGACGGGCATCTTATAGGTGTTGCAGCCGCCGATGTAGCGATAGAGGGGAATGCCGAGGAGATTGGCAGCGGCTTTGGCGGCGGCGAGGCTGACGCCGAGGACGGCATTGGCGCCGAGTTTGGACTTTGCGCAGAAGCCGGACGGGGTCTTGGTGCCGTCGAGACCGATCATCTTATAATCGAGCGCGCGCTGATTGAAGACACAATCGCCGACGAGCGCGGGAGCGATGATCTCATTGACATTGGCGACGGCCTTCTGGACGCCCTTGCCGAGGTAGCGACCCTTGTCGCCGTCGCGGAGCTCGAGAGCCTCATTCTCACCGGTGGAAGCGCCGGAAGGAACGGCAGCGCGACCCATCACGCCGCACTCGAGAATGACGTCGACTTCGACAGTCGGGTTGCCGCGCGAATCGAGAATCTCACGACCGATAATTTTTGCGATCTTGGAAGCGCCTTTCATTTTGCCCATTGAACAATCCCCCTATCAAGTATGAAACTGAAGTTGAAACGGTAGTGTGTAAATCACTTTAATGATTATATCAGTTCTTTGATGAAATGCAAGAAAAATTTTCTAACAATTCAAGGGCGCTTCTCTTTATGAACTGTGCCGAATTTTATCTTCAGGTCTTTTTAGCTTTTTGTGGAGTGAAAGTGGCGGGAATCTTTTTGGGCAACCAAGCCTCTTCGCCCTGTTCGGCGACTGCAGCTTTATATTCATCGGTGTAAACGTCTTTGAATAAACCTTTCAAGCCGACGGGATTGATCGATATAATTTTAGTGTCGGGATAAAACCTTCGAGCGAATCGTTTTAATCTGGCATATCCGACTTTCGCTGCAGTCACGTTCATCTTATTTTGAAAGTCTCTGTCGTCGAAGTAGAAGAAATGCCCATGCGAAACATCACAGCCGACCAAATAAAATTCCGACGGATAAGTGAACAGCGCAAATTGAAAACCTGCACTGAAAATGCTGTTAAAGTTAGTCAACGGATGACAGCTGATGTCCTGATAGATCAAATGCTCCAGAGGGTTGGTGCCGACGAAGTAAAAATACCTGAACACATTGTCGCCCTTGAAAGATATCCCCTCGTTATATCCTCCGCCGAAGGTATTGGCAGTCTTACCTATGAATATCCTGTTGGAAATTCTGTAGAATCCGTCTTGCAATTGAACCCCGCCACTGATCCTCGAGCCGCCGCCCGAATCGAGCGAAAAAAGAAAATCGAGCGGCAGATCCTCTCGTATAAATGCTCTGTTCAATCCAATGTGAATGGCGCCGGGAATGGGCTTATAGTAATTCATCGTCGGACCGCTGCCGACAAGTACCACCTTTTTGCCGCGATAACAATTCCTGTAGGGCTCGAAAGCTGTCGTATTGGTTTTACAAATTTCGTTCTGCATCGAAATATGATATTCGAGACTACTCATTTTGTTGAACATATAATTCTCGTGCCACATCGCTATATCGCCGGAATCTCGGAGTTGTTTCAACTTCGCGCTTATTTCTTTATTGAGACTTTCACTCAAAAAATAAATCGTCTTACAGCCGAAGTCGACAAGTTTTTGATTCAGCTCTTCGATCATTGATTCGGGTGATGCCACGATAAAAGCACCCGTCTCGCGGAAATGCGGCAACAGCCCAAGAGGAATTACGGGGCGCAAATTGTTGAAAATGTTCTCCGAATGAGTAGTATCTGCCGCAATGCAACAGATGTAATGCAACCGACTGGTATAACGCAAGAACTCAAGAAAGCGACGCCCCTCGTTTTTGGCGGGAAAAATTATGATCTCACCTCCGCTCAGTCTGTTCTCGCTGTTTACTTTTTTCAAGGCAAGAAGAGTTTTAATCAGAGCGTCCACATTCTCAATTTTTTTGACATCCATTGTTTAATCCACTCCAAACACACAACAAAAAATAGCATCACATTACGCATCCAAGGATAAATGCAATATATCAGCAAAGAAAAATATCGTCAAGGATTTAGAAATTCAACGCGCCTAAAAAATATTTTTCGATCGGGGCTTGACAAATCGGAGGCGAATGATTAGAATAGCAAACGTCAATCGGCACGCGGACGTAGCTCATCTGGTAGAGCGCAACCTTGCCAAGGTTGAGGTAGCGAGTTCGAGCCTCGTCGTCCGCTCCAGTTCCTTTAAAAGGAACCGAACAGTAAGCGCGATCGAGTAGTTGAGACTGATCGACGATCGGAGCCGCGCTCGAATTTCGGAAGCTGTTCTGTTTTATCGAATTCTCCGGGCCTGTAGCTCAGTTGGTTAGAGCAGTCGGCTCATAACCGATCGGTCCCAGGTTCAAGTCCCGGCGGGCCCACCAAGCTATAGGTTCAATTAAATATCGCGTGGCCTTGTAGCCCAGTTGGATTAGAGCGTCTGGCTACGAACCAGAAGGTCGGGAGTTCGAATCTCTCCAAGGTCACCATTAATGCGGGTAGGTAGCGAAGTGGCTAAACGCTGCGGACTGTAAATCCGCTCCCTCTGGGTTCGGTGGTTCGAATCCACCCCTGCCCACCATCATCGAATTTCAAAGCGCCGCCGTCGAGCGGCGTTTTTCGTTGCCAAAAATTTTTTCTTGTGCTATAACCCTTTCGAGAGGTGAAATTATGAAACGAATCTTTGTTGACCGGCTCGCCGATATCATCACGTTCACCGGCGACACCGCACGACATCTCGGATATTCGCTCCGCTCCCGCGTCGGCGATCGAGTGCAGGTCGTTGACGCGCTCGGCAGTTGCGCCGAAGTCGAGCTCATTCAGTTTGATCGGGAATCCGTCCGCGCTAAACGCGTCAGCGATATCATTCAGCTGCGCATCGAACGTCCGATTACTCTCGCCTGCTGCCTGCCCAAACAGAATAAATTTGATATCATCGTCGAGAAGGCGACCGAACTTGGCGTGTCGCGCATCGTGCCGTTGATCTCCGACCGCACCATCGCCCGTCCGTCCGAAACGCGCGAACAATCCAAGCTCGAGCGTTGGACGCGCATCATTCGCGAAGCGGCGCAACAATCCGGGCGCGCGACCCTTCCCTTTCTCGAAAAAATTAAGGAACTGCCGACGTGGCTCGATGAAGTCAAGCCCCTGCTCGTCGATGAAAATATCGCGCTGATTTTTTGCAATGAGCGTGAAAGAGACGTGCACATCAAAAGCGTCGTGCGCGATATCAAATTCGAAGTGATCATTCTCATCGGTCCCGAGGGCGGTTTTTCCGATCGTGAGGCTCGAATGATTAAGGACGCGGGCGCCTTCAGCGTCAGTCTCGGCTCGCAGATTTTCAAGGTCGATACCGCTGCTCTGTCGACCGTCGCAATCATTCAATATGAGCTCAACGGTTGACGCGATGAGGATAAAATTTTTGACGCTCGGCTGCAAAGTCAATCAGGTGGAGACGGAGTCGATGCAGAGGCTGTTTGAATTGGCGGGGCATGCGATCGTCGACGACATTGACGGAGCCGACGCGATTGTGATCAACACGTGCGCGGTGACGGCGGTAGCGGCTCAAAAATCGCGGCAGATGATTCATCGATCCGCGCGGAGCGGTGCGGTGATCGCGGTTGTAGGTTGTTATGCTCAAGAGAGTCCGTCGGAGATCGACGCGGATATTATCATCGGGACGAAGGATCGCGGCAGGATCGTTGAGTTGGTGGAGGCGGCGGTCGACCGAAAAAATTTTTTTATCCCGCCCATGTTTTGCTATATATGAGATAATATACCTGTCTTTATATTTTTGCTCGTTATTACCCATGTGATCCTATCAA
>CALGGP010000194.1 GCA_937915885.1 uncultured Selenomonadales bacterium
GGTGGGCGGGGAAAAATTTTTTCAGCGGTACTGATTGACGAGCGCCAGATGCTCATCGTATGTCGTCGAATAATGATTGTGCCCTTGTCGATCCGCCACGAAATATAAATAATCCGTCGGCGCGGGATCGAGCACCGCTTTGATCGACGCCAGCCCCGGATTCGCGATCGGTCCCGGCGTCAAGCCCATGTGCTGATAAGTGTTGTACGGCGACTCAATTTCCGTGTCGGAGATCAATACATCTTCTTTCGGCGCGTCCATCAGATATTGCAACGACGCGTCCGTCTGCAACGGCATCCCGATCGACAGCCGCTTGAAAAATACTTGCGCCACGACCGCCCGATCCTCCGCGTATCGACATTCCTTCTCGACTATCGACGCCAACGTCACCAGATCGTAAATCGACAGCCCCATCGATTGTGCCCGCCGCCGCATCGCCTCAGTCAAACGCTGATCAAAATCCTCTACCATCATATTCATTATCGTCATCAGCTCGACGTCGCTCTCGACCGTATAAGTGTCGGGGAACAAAAAACCCTCGCACCGATAAAATGTATTCGGTCGTTTTTCCATATATCGATACGGCGCAAAATTCTCCGCCTCCGACAAAAACTCGTCGCTGTCGGCAATCCCGACCTCCTCGAGCCGCGTCGCTATGTCTTTCACCGTGAAGCCCTCGGGGATCGTAAACGTCACATATTCCTGCTCGCCCGCCAACAATTTTTCAAACACCGCGTCGTACGTCATGCCCGTTTTGAAATTATATGAGCCGACCTTCAATTGATCGCCGTAGCCATGAAGTTTTACAAGCAATCGAAAACGCAACGCACTGTCGATGACGCCCTCACGCTCGAGCGCACGACCGATCTCCCGCGCGTCCATGCCCGGGCGTATTTTCATGTGCACCCGTTGCCCCGGCTCCACATCGACGCCGCTGCCGTCCGGCAGAAACGCCCATAATCCGATCGCCGCGCTCAAAAATATTATCAGCCCCGCGAGCAGCAGATTGCGCAACGAAAATATTTCATCGAGAGCTTTCAACGGATTGCCGAACTGCTCAAGTTGTCGCCGTAGTTTGTCGAGCAGCCCGCCGCCCTTATCGCTCATCGACCGCTTCTTCCTCGTCGAAGAGACTGTCGTACGCCGCCTGCACCTTTTCAAATTCCTCGTCCGTCGGCTCGATGTACAAATCCTCGCCGTTCTCGTCGACCACGATCTTTGCAATGATCACCTCGGGCTCGTCGTCCGACTTGTCGTCTTCGTCCGTCGCCTCCACCAAGATCGCAAACCGATCTTCGCCGAGTGGTATGATCAATTCCTCGGTGTAGAGATATATATTGCCCTCGTCGTCGGTCATCTCCACCACCGCGCTTTGTTCCTCCGCCGGCTCAATCGGCGCCGCCTGATTGTTTTTCTTCTTCGACATTGTTTGCTCCTTTCAATGCTATCGAATCCAAATATCCCTGCAGGATGTACACCGCCGCCATCTTGTCGATGACTTTTTTGCGTTTCGCCCGACTTAAATCCGCCTCGAGCAGTGAGCGCTCCGCCGCCACCGTCGACAGCCTCTCGTCCCAAAATACTATTTCGATCGACGGGAACTCCGCGCGGAGGTGTTTTGCGAAGGCGCCCACCATTTGGCAACGCTCGCCCTCGAATCCGTTCATATGTTTCGGCCAGCCGACGACGAACGTCTCAACTTCGCAACGCTCGACGATCGCTCGCAGTTTCGATAAATCCTCGCGGAGGATCGTCCGACGGATTGTTTCAAGCCCTTGCGCCGTCCACCCGAACGGATCGCTCAATGCCAGCCCGATCGTTTTGTCGCCGACGTCGAGCGCCAACGTCCGTCTCATTTTTTATTCTCCAAATACGTCCGAACCAATTCCTCCAACAGCTCGTCGCGCTCGACCTTACGTATTTTGCTCCGCGCGTCGAGGTGGCTCGTGATGTACGCCGGATCGCCCGACAGCAAATAGCCGACCAATTGATGGACGGGATTATATCCCTTCTCGGTCATGGCTTGACAAGCGTTGCGAATGACAGTCTCGGCTCGATTTTCCTCGACGCCGAACTTAAACAGCATCGTCTCGTCAGTCAACATCTCATCACTCCCTCGTCAAGGATTGTCGATAATATACTCCGCAATCTGCAACGCATTGAGCGCCGCGCCCTTCCTGATCTGATCGCCGCACACCCAGAAGTTGAGCCCGTGCTCGATCGAAAAATCTTTCCTCAAGCGTCCGACTTCGACATCGTCTTTGCCCGACGTGAGCAACGGCTGAGGATAAATCATTCGATCGGGATCGTCGCGAAGGATCACGCCCGGGAATTTTTCCAATGCCGCGCGCGCCGCCTCAACGCTCACTTCATCCTCGAACTCGACGTTGACCGACTCCGCATGGCTCCGATAGACCGGCACTCGGACGGTCGTTGCCGTGATGCGCATCGACTGATCCTCCATGATTTTTTTGGTCTCGTCGATCATTTTAATCTCTTCCTTGGTGTAGAGATTGTCTCTGAACACGTCGATTTGCGGCAGCAGATTGAACGCGATCTGATAGTGAGTGTCGAGCGAGGCGACCGGCAAAACTTTCGGCTTGACCTTCCGACCGTTGACAATGTCGTCGACTTCGGTCTCGAGCTCGAGCATGCCCTCGCGTCCCGCGCCGCTCACCGCCTGATACGTCGACACGACCACGCGTTTTATTTTCGAGATGTCGTAAAGCGGCTTGAGCGCCATGACCATGATGATCGTTGAGCAATTCGGGTTGGCGATGATGCCCTTGTGTCGAGCGATGGCTTGAGGATTGACTTCGGGCACGACGAGCGGGACGTCGGGATCCATTCTGAAATTGCTCGAGTTGTCGATGACGACTGCTCCGGCTTTGACGGCGGCGGGCGCGAAAAGTTTAGAGGCGGCGCCGCCCGCGAACAACGCAAAGTCAATGCCCTCGAAAGAATTGTCAGTGGTCTCCTCGACGGTGTAATCGCGCCCCATAAAATTTATGACGCGTCCGGCGGAGCGGCTCGACGCGAGCAGTTTCAATTCGCCGAAGGGAAAATTCCGTTCCTCAATCAATCGCAAAAATTCTTGTCCGACGGCGCCCGTCGCGCCGACTATCGCAGTGTTGTATTTCTTCATATATTCTCCTCCAAAAATTTTTCTCCCGCCCACCCCTTGGAGCTATCGCCCCGAACCTCATTTTTGATCCCTGCGGGGCTGTGAGGGCTGCGTCCTTCGACCGTCGATCGAGCGTGGGGGCGACGACGACGAATTCATGAGGGCGCCGCTCGACGCTCCCGCCCTCCGAGCGCGGCGCCCAACGGAGGGAAGCATGCCCACCCGCGTCGTCGGC